>JAEURH010000086.1 GCA_016789365.1 Anaerolineales bacterium | reverse complement strand
AAACAACGTCCACGCGCGCGGATTTTCTAAAGAAGATTCCATCGAATAATAAAAACTATTTAGATAAAACTTACGATTCAAAGCCCAAAACGCGCCGACACTTTTCCTCGCCCGCTTCATCCCGACTTTTACTTGATTCTGTTTAACAAACATCACCGCCTCTTGACCCTCCTCTGATGAGTTTGCTACTTTCTCAAAATATTGTTCTAGCCATTCGTTTTGATTCATAATTTTTACTCAGACTTCCGAAGTCTTTAAGACTTCGGAAGTCTCATAGTTTATTGCATCAAACCAGTTAAAAATGTAACCAATTCTCCTGCACCTGAATCGGGCAGACTCACATCCTCCAATTGAAAAACCATTTTTCTTCCGCCGCTTTGAATTTCGATGTCATAGAAAAAACAATCAGCGCAACCGCCTTTAATGGCAGGGATAGAAACTTCAAGATTCTTAATAATCTCTTCTAATTGGGCAAGTTCTGTTTCGGATAAATTACCTTTTATCCCTTCACCACCCGCTTGTTGATAGACTGTATAACTTCCATCGGATAAAACTTCAATAGCGCGATTCACTCCTGCAAATCCACCTGTTTGAATCATCCGCACATACCAATCATCTTCAAGGATTGGTGCGGCGTGAGTGATCTCTTCTGAACGGCAAGCTGAAATAGATAAAGTGAATAAGATAAAAAGTGTGAAAATATATTTTCGCATGTTGTCTCCAATTAATACCAAAAATTATAACAATCATTTGTAGGGGCGAGGTTTCCTCGCCCTTTTTATATATTGGGCGCGAAGACCGCGCCCCTACAACGTTTAATAAATGATAGTTCCTGATAGCAAAGCCAAATAAAATAAACTTATGAGAAAAGTAGCGATTCTTGGAATTGGTCAAACCAAAGTAGATGAACATTGGGATAAATCTCTCAAAGAGATTGGTGGCGAAGCGGCATTCCTTGCCATGCAAGATGCAGGCATTGATAAAGTAGATGCTTTGTATGTTGGCAACATGCTTTCATCAACAATCTCAACCCAAAATCAACTTGGAACTTTTTTTAGTGATTGGATTGGTTTATGGAAACAAGAGTCCGTAAAAATTGAAGCCGCATGTGGAAGTGGTGCCGCCGCATTTCGTTCTGCATTAATGGCGGTTGCATCTGGTGATGTTGAATCTGCAATGATATTGGGCGTAGAAAAAATGACTGATAAAGCAGGCAAAGATATCACTGCTTCATTAGCCACCGCCGCCGATGCAGATTATGAATTAGAACAAGGCATTTCGTTTGTTGGCATCAATGCCTTAATCATGCGCCGTTATATGCATGAGTTTGGATGGAAGCATGAAGACTTCGCGCCGTTTTCAATCAATGCTCATGCGAACGCATTGCATAATCCGTTTGCGCGTTTGCATGAAAAAGTGACGACTGAAAAATTTGAAAAATCTGCAAATATTGCTTCGCCGATTCATTTACTTGATGCTTCGCCAGTGGGGGATGGCGCCGCAGCGATTATTATTGTGCCAGCGGATAAAGTTCCGCCTCACTCGCGGATATTGGTAACTGGTTCTGCTTCGTCAACCGACTCTATCGCCGTGCATTCTCGTCGAGACCCATTGTTTTTGAACGCGGCATATTTATCTTCTAAACAAGCGTATCAAATGGCGGGGATTAATCCAAATGATATTGACTTCTTTGAATTACACGATGCTTTTTCTATCATGGCAGTTTTATCGCTTGAAGCCTGCGGATTTGCTGAACGCGGTAGCGGAGTGAGGCTGGGGCTAGAAAATAAAATTGGGGTGCAGAATCAACTTCCAGTCTGTACCAGAGGCGGACTCAAAGCGAGGGGTCATCCTGTTGGGGCAACGGGTGTTTATCAATTAGTAGAGGTTATCCAGCAGTTAAGAGGTCAATGCGAAAAGACTCAAGTAGATGGCGCGAAGATTGGCATGTCGCAAAATATCGGCGGCTCGGGGGCGAGTGTGATTACGCATATCTTGCAGGCTGGATGACCGGAGTGCGTCGTACTTTGTGGTTTGTAGGTCTTTTGTTGTTTTCAAGCAGTGCGACGCACCCTTTTGTATGATAGGGATTCATTGCAATTTCATAATAATTAGTACGACGGTACTCTGGTAGTCATATACTAAATTGACTTATCATTTTTGTAAGGAGAGAGATATGCCTACTGACAAACGCAAACTGGCGCGCAAGAATTTCTCCTATTACATGCGCGTTATGAATGAACGTACAGGAGATTTGCTCGGGCAATTGGGTGATATTAGCTCGGGTGGTTTTCGCTTGGAAAGCGACAAAGCCATTGCGGTGGGTGAGGCGTTTGATTTACGAATTGACCAAACTGGTGAAATTTCTCCGAAGGGTTATATTACTTTTTCAGCTCGTACGCGTTGGTGCCAGAAAGACCCGTATGACCCAACTATCTATAATGTTGGTTTTCAAATTATTGATATGACCCCAGCGGATTACGATATTTTTGTGCAAATGTTTAATACCTACGGCGTGCAAAAGAAGATTCATCATAAAACGACTTCGGAATATATTTGGGGATAAAGTTGATTGAAATGAGACGCCTTGCTTGAAAGAGCAAGGCGTTTTTCTTTATAAGAAAGAATATGGAAAGTAGAAAGTGGGAATTCATATTTTTATTAATAAATTTTTAGTCAAATTAGAAAATTCAAATATTAAAAAAACATTTCGATTCTGTAAGTGATAACTATTGACAAAAACAAATGGGGGGGGGGTAGGATGAAGAAAATAAACTTTAACCCACTAGGAGGGGACAATTTCAATATGAAAACATCGCCCCAAACATCACAACAATTCATTAAAATTTTTCTGACACTTTGTTTATTAATGACCCTATTTGCTAATCATGTTACATTGGCTTCAGCAGAACAAAATATGCAAACTCCCACAGACCCCGGTGTGACAGACTTAGTATCATGGTGGACGCTAGATGAAACAAGCGGCACACGCGAAGATAGCCATGCTGATAATGATTTAGGTGAAAATAATAGTGTTAGTTATAGTTCAGGCAAACAAAATAATTCGGCTGAATTTAATGGAACGAATCAATCTTTACAAGTTAGTGATAACTCTAGTATTAGCATGGGTAATAATGACTTTACCATCGGCGGTTGGGTGAACATAGACACCTTGACGCACTTGCGAGCCTTGATGGGCAAAGGACCGAGCAATGGAGCCAATGTGGGTTATGAATATATTTTAGAATATGACCCAGGTCCAAATGAGTTTTGGTTTTCAGTGGGTAATGGTACAACGTATGGTTCTATTACAGATTTCACACCATCCACTTCAACTTGGTATTTCCTTGTTGCATGGCATGACAGTGCCAATGACATGCTTTACTTACAAGTGAATAACGGCACACCTGCCAGCGCTTCCTACTCAAGTGGTTCGTATGATAGTTCCCACAATTTGTTCATTGGAAAAGCAGGAGGATACAACGGTGGGTACATGGATGGCTTGATTGATGAAGCCTTCATTTACAAACGTGTTTTGACCGAAGGAGAACGAACTTGGTTATATAACTCTGGCGATGGTCGTACTTATTCCGATTTATCACAACCACCACCAACAGGTACAGACCCTGGCGTGACAAACTTGGTAGCATGGTGGACATTGGATGAAGAAAGTGACACACGTGTAGATAGTCATTCCAACAATGACTTAGAAGAAAACCATTACACAGTTTATTCCGATTCTGGTAAACAAGGGGATGCCGCTGTATTTGCTGGTGGCAATAGCAATTTAGCAGTTTATGATAATTCTGAAATCAGCATGGGCAATATTGACTTTACCATCGGTGGTTGGGTCAATATAGATACTTTGGGAAGTTTTCGAGGTTTGATGGGAAAAGGACCCACTACCGGAGTAACGGCTGGGTATGAATATCTCTTAGGTTATGACTCTACTCCCAATAAATTTTGGTTTTCTGTGGGTAATGGAACTACATATGGTTCAGTAACAAATTTCACACCTTCTGAGGATATATGGTATTTTCTTGTGGCATGGCATGATAGTGTCAATGATATGATTTATTTACAAGTAAACAATGGTACACCCGCCAGTGCTTCTTACTCAGGGGGTTCACATGATAGTTCTTCAAACTTAATCATAGGGCGACCAGGCGAATATTTTGGTGGCTTCATGGATGGTTTGATAGATGAAGCCTTTATTTACAAACGCGTGTTAACTAGTGACGAACGGGCTTGGTTATATCAATCAGGCTATGGTCAGACTTATTCTGATTTAGCACAATCACCTACACCTACTCCAACTGCTACTTTTACTCCCACAAGCACGCCTACTTTTACGCCAACTGCTACTTGGACACCTTCACCAACACCTACATCTACTAATCTACCATTTCCAAATAATGGAGGTGAAGGCACATGTTGGAAAAGTGAGGCTTCATGGCCATTTTATAACGCAGTTTATTCTATAGATACCTCAACGATTCCTTTTCTTTGGATGCCTGTGATTGAAGATGCTGCGTCAACATGGACTAACATTACTCCAAGTAACTTCTCATTAACTCGTCAACAAAGTAGTGTGAATTTTATTGACATGGGCATTGTTACAAGACCTGACCTAAATATTGCCTTAACAACAACTTATTTTTCTGGAAACACTCTTGTAAAAGTTACTACAACATTTGACGAGAACGATAACTTTGAATTAACACCAATATCTGGTTCTTACCATGTTGAAAATGTTATGACTCATGAATTTGGACATTGGGTATGGCTTTTAGATATTGACACCCCAGGCTGTGAAGATGTTACCATGTGGCATGAAGGTGATTATGCCGAAACAAAAAAGATAACACTTGAAAGTGCAGATATTAATGCAGTGAATTGGCAGTATCCTTAATTTAAACTGCTTTAGAAATACAATGAGGTATAAAATGAAAAAAATATATACTATAATATTTATAGTTGTCAGTCTAATTTCTACAAGTTGTCTTAAGGAAACTTCTCAAAGAGAACCTATTATAATAACTTCGTATGCATTAGAAGCTAAAATGAGTATTGATGAATTAATCAATTTATCTGACTTAATAGTTATCGGTAATTTTGTTTCTGTTCATCCCAGTAGGTGGAATACCTCAAATGGAGTACTTCCAAATAATGCAACAATAGAAACAGTATCTCAAAATAAGTGGAGTATTTTTACTGACTTCGAGTTTAAAATTAGTCAATACATAAAAGGAGAAACAACAGCACCTGTTATTCGAATTCGTACCTTTCAAGGAGAGGTTGGGATAGATAAAATGACAACATCCAACGAACCAAACTATCAACTTCAAGGAGTTTATTTATTGTTTTTATTTATTGATGATGGTCCCACCTCCTTGGCTTCTCCTAATGCTTATTATGGAACAAGTTCACCATATCAAATCTTTGATAATACCGCTAAATCAAAAAAGGACGAATGGCTTCTCGAAGACTTAATTGCTTATATTCAAAAAGTTCTCTCTGAAACTATCTCAACCCCAACTGAATTAATATCAGAACAAACACCATCTGCTACAACTACTCCCGAAATAACTATTTCAGAAACAGAAACGCTGATACCTACTGAAAAAATAGTTGAAAGTTTGACACCTTCCTTAGATAAGATTACACAAGATGCCTCTACTCCCGTTCCATCAGAAACAATCACTCCAACGCCGTAAAAGCGAGAGCATCTTATCTTTAACAAAACTTCCGATGAGTCCATCGGAAGTTTTATTATTTAAGACATGAATTCTTCTAGTAAAATACTGCCATGAAGAAATTTTTATTTTGGTTAATTCGCACGGTCATTAATTTAATTGCAGATGTAGAACGTAATGGATACGAAAACTTGCCAGCCAAAGGCGGGTTTGTGATTGCTACGAATCATTTAGGTTTTTTGGATGTGCCTTTGGCTTTGTATGCTTTGAATCAATATAATTTATTTATCTTGGTTGGAGAGAAGTGGGGGAAAAATCCGCTCTGGCGATGGATTGGAAAATATTTTAATTTTGTATTTGTGGATAGATTTAATCCTGACTTGAAAGCGTTACGCGAAGTGATTCGTAGAATGGAAAGTGGACAAACCTTAGTCATTGCTCCAGAAGGCACACGCGCGCGTGATGAAAAAATGGCAGAAGGAAAACCCGGCGTAACATATATGGCTGTCAAATCTGGTTTTCCAATTGTGCCTGTGGCAATCATTGGCACAGAAGATAGAATTTTCGTTTCTAACTTGAAAAAGTTTCGTAAAACAAAAATAAAATTAATTGGTGGAAAATCTTTTACACTTCCACCTATTCCAAGAGACAAACGTGAAGAGACGTTGAAAGAATATACTGATGAAATTATGTGTAGAATCGCTGTGATGTTGCCCGAACATAATCGCGGATATTATGCGAATCATCCCCGCTTGAAGGAATTATTAATTCCCTCTCCAATGGGAGAGGGTAAGGGTGAGGGTATAAAATGAAGTTTAAAACCTTACGCTCGATAGTCCGTTTTATTATGAAGATAATCTCTGATATTGAAGTGCAAGGCTTGGAAAATATTCCGCCAGAGCATGTCAATATTCTCGCGGCATCAAATCATTTAGGGCGTTTGGATACTGCCGCTTTGTTATGTGTCGTTGACCGTGAAGACATCATCATGGCGGTGGCTGAAAAATATAAAAATCATTTTTTGTTTGGTGCTATCGGCAGAGCCGTAGATGCAATTTGGTTGAATCGTTTTGAAGCCGACTTTGCGGCATTGCGTGAAATTTTAGTGCGCATGAAAAAAGGTGGATTAATGGTGATTGCTCCCGAAGGAACACGCTCCAAAACCGCTTCGCTTCAACAAGGAAAAATGGGCGTTGCTTTTCTCGCCAGCAAAAGTGGATACCCCGTTGTGCCAGTCGCATTAACTGGCACAGAAGATGCAGGCGTGATTGCAAACTTAAAAAAGTTTCGCAAATCAAAAATCACTGTCAAGGTAGGCAAACCGCTGACGATTCAAGTCCCAACTGGAAAGGGCAGAGAAGAGGCGATGAATCAAGCCACAGAAGAAATTATGTGTCAAATCGCGGCAATGTTACCCGAATCATATCGCGGTGTATATTCAAATCATCCGCGCACGAAAGAACTTTTGAAGAGTGCGTCGCACTCCTGATAATAAATAATTTCTAAAAATTTTAATGTGCGACGCACCCACTTTACGGCGCGTACAAACGCATCCCAAATAATAAAATTGCGCCAGGAACTAAACCTGCTAAACCAAGTAATGCGGCTGTGCCATCTTTACGCCATGCAAACATAAACCATGATGCAACTGCCACCACCAAAAACACAATTGGCAAAAGATAACTAAGTAAAAGCAAAATATTAAATGCGGCGGGGTTGGCATCTTGTTGCCCCAAACTGCTGAACGAAATCACAACCAATGCAGATGCAAATGCCATTGCCGCGCCCGTCATTTGCGAAGCAAGCAACCAAAGCACAACCAACCAACGTGTGAGGGATGATTTTCTTTCCATGATGATTCTCCTGATTGAATTTCTTTGATTATATTTCATCCCGCTTCTTTTTCGACTTTGAACTTGTTCGCTGACCCTCAGCCTTTTTTTAACTTGAAGATTTGAACAAGTACTCCATTGCAATAAAAAGCACCGCGCCAATCAATAAACAGAGTCCACTTAATATGGATGCGACTTTATCTTTCTTACGAAAGAACGCAATCCATGATGCAATCGTCAAAGAAAATAGTGTGAATAGAACGCCGCAAATAAACGCAATCGTCCAAAAAAATGGTTCAAGCGCGCCAAATGCCATTAACATGCCGAACACGCCTGCCAACAGTAACGGAGCAAGTGCCAACACCGCACCACCAAGTTGTGAGAGGATTAACCAGATAACAACAAAAATGCGATGGTAAGCCATGATTGATTTTCCTTTCTGATTTAATTGTATCGCTTTAATCAGAACAAAAAGCACAACCTCGTTTTTCGGCTTCTACAATGGCTTGATCACTTGACCAGAAGAAATTTTCTTTACCAATAACATTTGTTAATCCACCACGCGCCATCATTTGTTTTACATTTTCATTTACACCTGCAAACATCAAAACCCCATTTTGTTTATGAAGTTTTTCATAGAGACGGTGAATTGCTTCCAAACCTGCTGTATCAATTAAGGAAACGCCACGCATGGAGAGAATCAAGGCATGTGTATTTTTTAAGTTTGAAAATGATTCATTAAATTGACCAATCGCCGCAAAGAAAAGCGGACCTGTCAAGAAGGCAACTTTTACATGCTTGCATTTCCCTTGCGTTTCAATTCCTTTTTGTTTAAGTCTTTCAATATCAACTTCTTGCACGTTAATATCTATGCTGGCAATTTTATTTAAGAAGACCGCCCCTGCCAGCAATGTACCAATTAAGATAGCTTGCGTTAAATCTAAAACAATGGTTGCAATCATCGTAATGGTGAAAGCAATCATATCGGTTTTGAAACGTTTGCCAAACATAAATTGAATTGCAGACCATTCATTCATTCGTACGGCTGTGACCATTAACACACCTGCTAATGCCGCCAGCGGAATTTTTTCCATAAAAGATGTCAGCAAAAACATAGAGAGTAATAACCCAATTGCATGAATGACACTAACTAAACGAGTCTGCCCGCCAGATTTAATTCCAACACTGGAACGCGCAATTGCCGCAGTGGCAGGCACACCACCAAAAAATGGAATGAGCATATTGCCAATTCCTTGTGCAATTAATTCTTGATTGGCTTGCATTCGGATGCCTGTCATGTTTGAACCAACTGCACCACTCAACAGTGATTCCACTGCACCTAAGGCTGTGATGGTTAAGATAGGTGCAATGAAATCAGTCAGTTCATTCCATGGAATCGAGTTAAATGTTAGGCGGTCTTGTAGAATCAAAGTTTGGGGTATGACTCCGATTGATGGAGCAGACCAATTCAAAGCGTAGTTAAGAAGCGTTGCGAGAATAATTCCAAGTAATGAGGATGGAAATTTCGCACTCCATTTGGCAGGCATAAAAATCATCGTTGCTATAACAACCAAACCAAGTATCAATGAATTCAAATCAGGTTTGAATGATGTCGAAAAATATCCAATCAATTTTTGCGCGGCAGTTTCAACGGCTGGCGTTTTGACTCCCAGAAAATTATCAATTTGACCAATGAAAATAATTAATGCAATGCCTGATGTGAATCCGCTAATCACTGCCGATGGAATGAATGCGATGAAACGCCCTAAACGTAAAATGCCGATGATGAGCAAAAGTAAACCAGAAAATAATCCTGCAATCCAAATGCCTTCGAGACCGTAACGATTGACCAAGACAATTAACACAGCAGACATGGCACCAGTGGGTCCGCTGATTTGATACGGCGCGCCTCCTAACAAGCCGATAATTATTCCTGCTAGGATAGCGGTGACTAAGCCTGCGGCGGCGGTTGCACCTGATGCAACACCAAATGCTAATGCAAGTGGTAGTGCCACTGCGGCAACAGTGAAACCTGCTAGCAGGTCTTGTTGAAATTTGGCAAGCGAATAGTTTGTGAACTCGTCTTGATACAGATGAGCGAGTGAACGTCGCGGCATATTTAATTCTCCAAAGTAGAAATATCACAAAGGCTCGGTGCTCCCCCAAGGCGTCCTTTGTTTATTGATTAGATTTTATCACTATTGATTTTGTTTGAAAACTTTTATTTCACTCATTCAAATAGATATTTTTCATCATGTTCAATTTCAAACTTCTTGAGAAAATCTACATATTCGTCTTTGAAACTTTGTTTAGCATGATGTTGCTCTTGATTCAAAATGTAGTTATAAACATTTTCTATTTGTGAATGTCCATAAGAAAATGCTCCATAGCCTTCTTGCCAATTGAATTTCCCTTTTACCCAATGATTATCATTGATAAAATTTGTGGAATTGTTTTTGACATCTCTTATCAAATCAGATAAAGCCATTGCTGGTTTCAGACCTATAAAAGCATGAACATGGTCTTCAACACCATTGACGATGATTGGCTTTTGTCCTTTGTTTTTAATAATTCCCGCCATATATTTGAAAACTTCTCCGCGCCATTCTTTTTGGAGAAGATTTTGCCTGCCCTGCACTGCAAATACAACTTGGATATAGATTTGTGAATATGTGTTTGCCATATTTCCTCCAAACTATGTCATCCCTACGGGATTTGGGATTGTATATCAATTTCTATAATAATTTTACCCCTACGGGGTTTATGTTTTCAAATATTACCTTTATTTTTCTCGCATATATTTCTTTGCAAACTAATCCCGTAGGGATGGAATGATTATAGAATCCAATATATTGAAATTTACAACCCCGTAGGGGTGTCATAAATATTAAGAAATTGGCTCGAACGTTCCATCTAAATGTAAATAAAATGTTTCGACTTTCAAATGCGGGAACAAGGCTTTGATTTTATTTTGTGCGTCTTGCAAATCATGTTTGTGACGTTTATACGTCCCATCTTTGCCATAGGCGCGGCAATCTTCGTGATTAATTAAACAAACGGTTTCAATGGTATGAATTTGCACGGCGAGTTGCACGTACTTCAAAACCATTTCATAGTCATGTACACTGCCTGCTAATGAAATAATATCGAAGTTGTCATACCCAAAGCGGACAGTAATCCACGGTTGGATAAATTTCTGTAAGCGATAATCCATGCAATGAACGACGAGTGCATCACAATGAATTGGGGGGAGTTGTTGTTTTGCCATAGTTTTCCTTTGTAACTGTTGGTCTCGATACGCGGCGATGGTCGAGTAGGACTAAGTCCGTATCGAGACCCGCCGCCTACTCGACCACCGAATTTTATAAAACTGCACCGACATTTCTTTTCAAAAACTTGCCATCACCGCGTTTGCCTTTCCATTCATTTCCATCCACAATCAACTTGCCACGTAAAAAAACTTTTTCGGGGTAGCCTGTCAATTCCCAACCTTCGTATAAATTGTAATCGGTTCTTTGATATGACATAGCAAGACCATATTTTACTTTTTTATTTTCATCCCAAATGACAATGTCTGCATCAGAGCCTTCCATCAATGCACCTTTCTGTGGATACAGACCAAAAATTTTTGCAGGGTTGGTGCTAGTCAACGCCACAAATTGATTTTTTGTTATCTTTCCTGTATTTACACCCGTTGACCATAAAATTGGCATACGGTCTTGAATCCCTGGCAAGCCATTCGGAATTTTTGTAAAATCATCTTTGCCCAATTCTTTACCTGCAATGGCAATCGCTTCGCCTTCATACATAATTGGTTTTGTGCCATCAAAATAAAATGGGCAATGGTCAGTGCCAACGGTTTGCAAAATATTTTCACTCAAACCTTCCCATAATCTTTCATTATCTGCTTTGCTTCTCATCGGCGGAGAACAAATCCATTTTGCGCCATCTGCTTGACGAAGATTATCAATCGTGAAAAATAAATATTGCGGACAAGTCTCGCCCATCACTTTGACTCCGCGCTCACGCATGTAGTTGAGCATATCTACTTCGCTGCCCATATTCATGTGAACGATGTAAACCGACGCTTCTGTTTCTGCCGCCATGCTTGCTACTCTCAATGTAGATTCTACTGCTCCCCAGCCTGGTCTTGTTAAAGCGTGATATTCAGATGATTTGTGACCTGCAACAAGTGCTTCATTAACAAGTGTTTCAATCACATCTCCATTTTCACAATGTGCCATGACTAACATTCCATTATCTCTGGCGATTCTCAATGCTTTGAAAATACTGCCGTCATCGAGTCTTAATCGCCCATTATAGGCTGTGAAAACTTTTAGTGTTTGGATTCCCATTTTCATCAGTGATGGAATCTCTTTAGCAATTTTTTCATTGAACCGAGTCAAGTTCATATGAAAGGAATAATCAATGGCGGCTTTTTCTGCTTTTTTCATCCAAACATCTACAGAGTATTGAAAATTACCTTGACCCCTATCCCCTCTCCCAGAATCGGGAGAGGGGGACTCTAAAACAACAAAATCCATGCAGGTGGTAGTGCCACCAAATGCCGCGGCTTTGTGACCTGTGTAATGGTCATCGGATGAGACTGTATTAAACATTGGCAAATCTAAATGCACATGCGGGTCAACGCCGCCGGGCAGAATCAGTTTTCCCGAAGCATCAATTTGATGGTCAGAATCAGTTTCCAAGTCAGGGGCGAGGCGCGAGATTTTTTCATCTTCAATCAAAATATCAGATTGAAATGTTTTTTCGGCAGTCACCAATATTCCGTTCTTGATTAGGGTCTTCATAGTTTTATTGTATACCGGAGTGCGTCGCGCATAAAGGCTTAGATTAGCTTGAAATTTTAAGGCGCGACGCACCCTTTAGCGGGGAATGATATAATTTTTACGATGAATGTAAAACGATTTTTAATTTTATGTATATTAATGGTTTTGTTGATATTTAGTGTGTGGTTGCCTGCCAATGCCGCGCCAAATTTGCAACAACAAGTTGGCACGCCCACACCCGGTGCAGATGGACGCATTATTTATATTGTGCAACCTGGCGATACTTGTACGCGCGTTTCATTGTTGACAGGAATTTCGGTTGACCAGTTGCGTCAATTAAATTCTAAGTTAGATGAAAACTGTACGTTAGTAGAAGGGCAAGAATTATTAATTGGGCTTGTTGCGCCTGCTACCGAAACGGCTACCCCGATGATAGAATTTGGTACGCCAACTGCTACGCCTACGCCTTTATCTGGCACAACCGAAGTATGTGTACTATTGTTTAATGATGTAAATGGAAATTCCATTCGTGAAGAGACAGAACCTGCTGTGGCAGATGGCGCAGTGAGTGTAACGGAAATTAATGGTGCGTATTCTGGTTCGCAAACAACGGTGATACCTTCAGACCCAGAGGCTTTTCAGGGCATTTGTTTTACTGATGTGCCAGAAGGAACATATAACATCACGGTGGCGATTCCAGATAATTACAACCCAACTACAGAATTAAATGCTTCACTAGAAGTGAATGCAGGTGATATTGCAATTGTGCCGTTTGGTATCCAATCTCGTGATGTGGTGGTTGACCCAAGTGAAAATCAAGAAACTCCGGGCGATGGTGGGCAAAATACAATTCTTGGCATTATCGGCGGGTTGCTTTTATTAGGCGGTGTTGGGTTAGGTTATTATGCTTGGCGCACCAGCAGACCTGAAAGCAAACTTTCAGGTGGTGGATATTTACGAAAATAAAAAGTAGAGCGAGTTTATAACTCGCTCTACTTTTTTAATTTGAAAGTTTTTCTGTGAATAGGGGAGTGACCAAATTGCTTTATTGTTTTTCGGTGAGTCAATGTGCCATAGCCTTTGTGATTTGAAAAATGATAGGCTGGATATTGCAAATCAATTTCGCACATCATTTCATCACGTGCAGTTTTTGCAAGGATAGACGCGCTGGCAATGCTTAAAGATTTTTGGTCACCTTTGACGATGGCGGTTTGAGGAATATCAAATTCGGGGAGTTCGAGTCGAAAATCTGTCAACAAAAATTCTGGGATGAAGCACATCGCTTCGATTGCTCGACTGGCGGCGAGTCGAGTTGCGGGAACGATTCCTAACCTGTCAATTTCTGCGGCGGTGGAAAAACCAATTCCCCATGCCAAAGCATATTCTTTAATTTGAGGGCTTAATAAATTTCTTTTTTTTGGATTTAATAGTTTTGAGTCATGTACCCCATTTAATTTTTTAATGATTGATTTTTCTTTTGGCAATATCACGGCACCGACAAAAACAGGTCCAGCCAATGCGCCACGCCCTGCTTCATCTAACCCAGCAATGAGGTTGTATGCTGACCATAATTGTTTTTCATAAGATAAATCAGGTTTTGAAATCATACTTACCGCGTAAAGCGTTGAGATGAATCACAAAAATGTCGCTTATCATTTTAAGCGCGTCACGAAGTGCACTTACTTTACTATCTGCAAAGAAATACCAATCAATAGGAATTTCTTTGATGCGTAATTTTTTTCGGCGCGCTAAATATAAAATTTCAATATCAAATGACCAGCCTGTGAGCGTTTGCTGGCGGAATAAATCTTCAGCGACTTGTGCGCGAAAGCATTTGAATCCGCATTGTGTATCTTGTAGCCTAGGTAGAATAAACAAACGAATGAGCAGGTTAATGCCTCGCCCGCCAAAGTGGCGATATGAAGGTTCGTTATAGCGAACTGCGCCAGGGGCTTCACGCGAACCTATTGCAATATCAAAATCTGTTAATTGTGGAGGGATAAATTTCGCCACTTCTTCAATAGGCATGGAAAGGTCGGCATCACAAATGAAGCGATATTCGCCTTTGGCTTCTAACATGCCCCGTCGCACGGCGTTGCCTTTGCCGCGTTGTTCTTCTTTTAGAACAGTAACATTGGGGTGATTCTTTGCATATTCTTGTGCAACTGCAAAGGTGCGGTCTGAACTTCCATTTTCCACTACGAGCACTTCGAAAGAATAGTTTTGTTGTTTAAGAAAAGATAAAACCTGCTCTAGTGTGCGAGGCAAGCGATTTTCTTCGTTATAAGCGGGGATGATGATGGAGAGAAAAGGAGTTTTCAAGTTAGGAAAAATAAGACGTAAGCCCCTGCCGCAATCACACAACACTCAATGAGACCCATAATAACCAGCAAAATGATTTGCGTTCTACTCAACCCGCTAGATTTTCTTTGTGTAGGTTTGGCAAGCGGGCGGGCGGGGCTAGATTCACGCAATTGAGCAGGGACATCATTCGCTTGGGCTGAGGCGTTGAAAATGGCTTGGGCGCGCGAACCAGGCGTCAGGTCAGCTGAGGCGTTAGCATTTTCATCTGCTTGTAGTTTGGGGTTAAGAATTTTTTCAGCCAGTGCGTATACGCTTTCTGGTCGCATAATTGGGCGTTCTTGTAAAAGCGTGGTAGCAAATGGCTTGATGCCATCACTTCTTAATACACGCGCAATTGGGCGTAATGATTCAATTTGTGCGCCAGGGTCACTGGCAATGAGAATGGGGTCTATCGGCACATCTATCTGAATTTTATATTTTTCAAGATACACTTGAAACGCGCGTGCCAGTTTGGCAACTAAATCTACAAGATTTCTGCGTTCTGGAAATGGACTACCATTATTGATGAGGCGATTCCATTCTGAGCCAACCGCTTCAAAATGACCTTTGACTGGCGTTGCTAAAATAACAGAGATACTGCCAGGTCCAATTAAAATCATTGGCAGTACAATTTGGCTATCGGGCAATGTGAAATTGCGAATCAGCACAAAGCCTTTTTCGAGCAAACGGTCTAATTGCGCAATTACTACTTTTTGCGCTTCAAGTTCTGGATACCAATTAAACCCGTATTTCAACGTGCCTTGAATACGGGCGATGAAACTAATGTTTCCGCCTTCATCTTGAAGCGAAGTTTTATCTATAATTCTCATAACGGTTTAGAAAAACGGAACGTTTTCTAACTCATCGCGTTGTGCGTTTTCATGCGTAGCAATATATTCGTGTCCGTCTTTTTGCACAAGTATAACGGGCTTTTGTTTGTTAAAGGTACTGGCTAAAAATTCTTGGCGCGAGCCTGTTACAAACTTTTTTCCTTTTTTTAGCCGTTCTATTAAAGTTTTTCGGTCTAGCAAAAGCCAGTCTGAAAATGTAAAACCGCGCCGTTCATAAGCACGCACAAATTGGATTTGCCCATTCTTAAAACGAGCCGCTTCAATTAAACCATCAATTTTCTTTGCCATTGTTTTCCTCTTAGTAACTATATTTTAACACAAGCGTTAAATGAAAAGACACAAGTTACGAAAATGCAACTCGTGTCTATCTGTCGGGGCGAGAGGATTTGTACCA
>JAEURH010000085.1 GCA_016789365.1 Anaerolineales bacterium | reverse complement strand
ACGAAAATATGAATTTATTAGAAAATATGAATTTATTAGAAAATCTGATGATAAAATTTTGGTAAAGGGTGAAACGGATTGGGTATTTGTAGATGTAAAAACAGGAATGCCAAAGGCAGTGCCTGAACAAGTAGAAAATATTTTTAAGCAAAGACCCTAAGAGAGCGTTTAATAAATAGGCAAATCATTTAAATAAAAAGGTTTTCAAACCTCTTTTAGCCACGAATTTCGCGGATTTACACGGATTTTGCCTTCCAATTAACAAATCTTTGTGCTCTTGTGTCCTTTGTGGTGAGTTCTTAAAAAAGTTAAAGTGAATCATGCAAAACATCCTCACTGACCAAATCAACTACTACCGTGCGCGGGCTGATGTATATGATGAATCCATTTCCAGCGGACTGGAAACATTCGATATAGGCAAATCTTTATTATCCAAACTCGGCAAATTTGACCAAATCCTTGAGTTGGCTTGCGGAACAGGCATTTGGACAGAGACTCTGCTGAACATGGGAAATCACGTCACCGCCGTGGATGCCGCACCTGAGATGTTGAAAATTGCAAAAGAAAAATTTGGTGATGAACGAATCACTTATCAACAAGCAGATTTATTCAATTGGAATCCTGACAAAGAATATGATTTGGTTTTCTTTGCAAATTGGCTTTCGCATGTTCCGCCAAATGCAGTGGATGATTTTCTAAGCAAAGTAAAAAAATCTCTTCGTAAAAATGGTGTTATTGCCTTCGTTGACCAACATGCGCCAAGCGATGCTGACAAAGCCATTGCTGAAAAAGAGATTTATGCCAAACGTCCGTTGGCGGGACAGGAATTTACGATTATCAAAGTATTTTATGATTTGGAAGATTTGGAAAGAAGGTTAGAAGGTTTAAGGTTGAAGGTTAGTGTGGAGAAGTTTGGTGAGAATTTCTTTTTGATGAGAGGTAAACAAAATGAATAAAGATTTCTTTTTACAACTTATTAATTCACAAAAATACTTGCCTTTAAGATTTGGGTTTGTTATTGCTGCTATACATTTTCTTATTTCCCTCTTTATTTTTTTTGTAGTAAGAACAAGTTATGGTAATTTTTTTTATTATATATATTTATTGTTAAACGCTCCAAGTTATTTACTTCTACTAATCGGAAATTTTAATTTTTTTCATTCAGAAGCATTCATGATAATCTTTTCAAGTACTATTTATGGAGTTTCTGCGGGATTGTTAACTGCAGAAGACCATTTTACACAAGCAATAGGTCGTTTGATTGTAGGTTTATTAATTATATTTTTTTTCCTCATAATAATGTGGTTTGGTATTATTTTTGGATAAGCAAAATCCTCTCTTCCCGCTTCACCCAACTAAACTTCTCAACATCTCTTCGCGCCTGACTTCCCAACTTACCCCTCAAAGATTCATCCGCAAGCAACTTCTCAATTTCCACTTTCCAATTCCCGATAACCGATTCCCAATTCCCAACTTCAACAAAAACACAATTTCCCTCATTCAACACTTCCCGAATCGACGGCAAATCCGCAGAAATAATTGCACGTCCCGAAGCCATATATTCAAACATCTTCATCGGGTTAATCACTTCCGCAATATCCTGTCCACTGCTCGCAGAAATCGAACTCGAATATGGCATCAACAAAATATCCGACGCGGCTTGATACAAATGAATCACATCATGTTTCACAAAACCCGTCATCGTCACATTTTTTATATCCGCTTCATGCAATTTATTTCGCCAATATTCCACCAACTCAGGCGTGCCGCCCACCCACAAAAAATTTACATTCGGCATTTGCTTTGCCAATTCAAATAATAAATCCGCACCGCGACCTTTATAAATATGACCCGTGAATCCGACCGTTAATCCTTGCTTCAAATTTAATTGATTTCTTGCTTCAGATGGATTCGGCAAATTGACATATCTCTCCAATTCGACTCCATTCGGCGCGATGAGAACCGCTTCATTATTTAATTTCAACTTGGTAGATGTTTCTAAAGCATTTTTCAACGCTGACGTTGTGACCGTCATCAATTTTTTCCCTTTTGACTTCCAGAACTGTTTCATCCACCACGCGCCTAACAGACCAGAATTATCCGCGTGCATTTCTAAAACAACTGGATAACCAGACCATAATCCCAACACAGCAGATTGTGGAAGCCATGTATAGATTAAATCCGCGCCAAATTTTTTCGCTGCATTTTGTGAATGGAAAATAAAATCTAAACGTTTGAGATTTTTTATAGAAGGGAGAAATTGGATTTCAGGTGCAAGTTTTAATCCATAGTGAGTAATTAGTAATTGTTTATTAGGGATTTCTGTTTCTTTCGGTGCAAACATCTTGACTTCATGATTCAATTGCATCAAAGCCTGAGCAACTTTCATGGCTTGAATCGAATTTGCAGTCAATGATGGAATTCGAGAATTGGTAATTAAAGCAATTTTCATCTGTTTATTGTGTCATTCTGAGCCACGCTCTTGCTCTTTGTGGCGAAGAATCTGTACGACTATCTCAGAGACCCTTCGCTATCGCTCAGGGTGACACCATTTTCTTCTTTCTTTTTTATTTCGACTATTCCTCGTATGACCATAATCCCAACACTCGCGATGTAATAAAACGAAAGCAATGCACCTGCGGCAACAATCCCATAATTTGCAACCAACACAAATGACAAAGCCAGTTTTATCAAACCTACAATCAATGTGACATAAATTGGAAATTGTGGCAAACCCAATGCCAGCAACAATGGACGATTCCAAAACAAAATGTAGTTAAAGACAAGTCCGATAGTCAACGCAACCAATGCTGGATAGGCATTCAAATATTCATCGCCCGAATATATTGAAATGATAAATTTTCCAAAAACAATTAATGCAATGCCAAGCAAAATGTTATAGGCAAAAGAAAATGCAGTGACTTTTCGTAGGAAACTTTTTAACTTACCCCATGCTTTTTCAACTGCCAGACGATTAATCTCAGGGAATGTGGTTGCAATCAACGGGTCAGCAGGAATGGCAAGGAAATGTGTAATCGTGTAAGCGACTCGATAATATCCGACAGCAGTTGTATCTAAAAATAATCCAACCCAAATCATTTCACTTTCACGAAAAACCTTGATAATCGTAGCACTGATGTTTGAACTAAATGCAAAACGGATAATTTCTTTTATACTTTTCAAATTTGAAATTGGTGTTTGAAAATAATTTCCGCCAAGTTTTTTTATTAATTGAATTTGTGCCGTGATGAATAATCCAAGCCCCATAATGGATTTGCCAACTAAGTAAGCAATCAAAACGATGGTGATGTTTCCATTAAAGAAAAATGCCCCTGCGATAATCAGTGTAGTAAAAATTGCTTGAATTAAATTAATCGTGCCTTGCCATTTAATCTTATCTGTGATTTGTAAAATGCCAGTGGCTGTTTCAGTATTGAAGTTTGCAAGCAAACCAATTGCATAAACGATGAACATCCATGCAACGTCAGATGTTTTGGCTAAATACATTTCTGCGAAAGTTGCTGTTACTAGGACGATTAAAAAAGCTATTAGCGAAACAAATGCTTCGGTATAGCTAGCAAGTTTGAGCAAAGCCGAAGCGTTTTGTTTGTCATCTTTATTTAGATATTCACCACCATACCTCACAACCAGTTCACTCATCCGAAAAGAAAAAATGCTATTGACCGTGGAAGCAAACGCCATCACTACACCAATCAGACCAAAGCCTGCTGGACCCAACAAACGTGTTGCCATGATTCCTTGAATGACACTTAATCCAAGTGCAATGGTGTTGTTGCTTAATAATGACCCGCTAGAGCGAATGATTTTTGTAAAAAGCGGGTCGGATGTAAATTTGGAAAGGAGATTCATAATTACGCATTACGCATTACGAATTACAATTTTTATTGCGTAATTCGTAATGCGTAAAAATCATGGCGTCAAAATATCTTTCGCCCATTCGCGTTCTTGGTTATACCACTCGACAAGTTTTTCTACACCTTGACGCATATTGAATTGCGGTTCCCAACCTAATAATTCACCTGCTTTACTTACATCGGCTTGATTCGTAATCATATCGGCTGGGTTTGGCGCACCATATTGCACAATTGCTTTTTTGCCAATTACATCTTCCATAATTTTGATTAAGTCATTAATTGAAATGACTTCATGCCCACCGAGATTGATGACTTCAAAACCAAGTGGCTTTAAGGCAAGAATCGTTCCGCGTGCAATATCATCAATATAAGTAAACCCACGCGATTGATTCCCATCACCATTCACGCGCACAGGTTTGCCTTCACTAATCCATTGCGTAAAACGTAAATGCGCAAGGTCAGGTCTGCCTGCGGGACCATAAACTGTGAAATAACGCAGAATACTGACGTCTATTCCATACAAATGGTGATACGCATGACACATCGCCTCTGCCCCCTTTTTGCTGGCGGCATACGGCTGAAGCGGTTCACTACTGGACGCATTTTCTGGAGTCGGATACGGCGGGTCTTCCCCATAAATACTGGATGTTGAGGCAACAATAAATTTCTTTATCCCATTTTGTTTGCATAACTCAAGCATGTTCAACGTGCCAATCATGTTTGTTTCCACAAACACCCAGGGGTTATCCACACTATATCTCACACCCGCTCGCGCCGCGAGGTTAATTACAGCGTCAAATTTTTCATGTTTGAATTTTTCGATAATGGATTTATCAGAAATATCAAGTTTATGAAATGTAAAGCCGTTTATCGCTTGCAATCGTTTCAAGCGATATTCTTTTATCTTTGGGTCATAGGCGTTGTTGATATTATCAATACCAATAACAGTATGCCCCTGTTCCAATAACATTTCAGCAGTTCGCGCGGCAATGAATCCCGCCGCACCTGTAATTAGATAATTTGCCATTCTTAAAGTCTTACAACCTTTTCATTCTCTTTTGCAAATGAACCTGTGGCATTGCGTGTATCGAAAACAAATTGAGCGGCATCTACAATTGGTTTGTAATCATAAACTTTATGATTGGTCACAATCATTACAGCATCAGCCTCTTTGACTTCTTTCATCATATCTTGCACAGAATCCATTTCCCAACCTTCGGTTTCGTGGTGCAAATGTGGAACATACGGGTCGTGATATTTAACATTTGCGCCTTTTTGTTTTAACAAACCAATCACATCCAGTGCAGGTGATTCGCGCATATCGTCAATATCAGGTTTATAAGCAACACCCAACACCAAAACTTTTGAGCCTTTTAATGCTTTGCCTTTATCATTCAAACCTTCCATTAATCGGCTGACGACATAACGTGGCATGTTGGTATTAATTTCAGAAGCGAGTTCAATAAAACGCGCATTGTAATTAAATGACTTCATCTTCCAAGAAAGATATAGCGGGTCAATCGGAATACAATGCCCACCCAAGCCCGGACCTGGTGTGAATTTCATAAAGCCAAAAGGTTTGCTTGCCGCCGCATCAATCACTTCCCACACATCAATACCGAGGCGTTCACACATAATCGCAAGTTCATTCACCAAGCCGATATTAATCATGCGAAATGTATTTTCCAATAACTTCGCCATTTCTGCCGCTTCGGCAGTTGAAACATAATGCACAGTTTTAATCGCGCCTTCATACCAAACGCGAGCAACTTCACCACAAGTAGATGTAATACCACCCAAAACCTTTGGTGTATTCACAGTTGTCCAATCTTCGCGTCCGGGGTCAACGCGTTCTGGTGAAAATGCCAAGAACCAATCCTCACCAATTTTCAAATCATTGCCTACGCTTAGTTTTGGTAATAACAATTCGCGTGTGGTGCCGGGGTATGTTGTTGATTCCAAAACAATCACCAAGCCTTTGTGCATATACTTCGCCAATTCTTCGGTGGCAGAAATGATGAAAGACATATCCGGGTCGCCCGTCTGACGAAGAGGCGTTGGCACACAAATACTTACCGCATCCATCTCTTTCAAAATAGAAAAATCTGTCGTGGCAGAAAATTTACCATCTTTGACTAATTTCGCCACCGCTTCAGTTTTCACATCAGGGATATATGACTCACCTTTTTTAATCGCTTCAATCTTGCGTGGGTCTGGGTCTATACCTGTGACGTTAAACCCCGCCTCAGCAAAAACCACAGCCAGTGGCAAACCTACATATCCCAAACCAAGAATTGCCATCTTTGCATCTTTATTCTTTAATTTATTAATCAGAGATTCTTTTGTTGTCATGTTTCCTTCTTTTAAAACAAACTCATTTGCTTCGGCTTTTCAAGCTTTTGAGAATTTGATTCTTTTTTCTTAACTGCTTTTCTTCCTAATGCATGTCTCGCTTCATTTAATTGATTCGGCAACTTTGCAAAATCTGCCAAAATAGATGGTTTCAATGGTGGCTGATGTAACGCCGCCGCAGGGTGAAACATCGGTATCACAAATCTTTCACCAACTTTTTGCATTTGCCCATGCACCGCACTGATTTTTACATTTCCGAAAAACTTACTCATCGAAATTCTGCCAAGCGTCACAATAATACTCGGATTAATCGCCTCAATTTGTGCTTGTAAATATGAATCACAAGCTTCCAATTCATCTTGTTGCGGGTCACGGTTTGATGGCGGGCGGCATTTGACTACATTACAAATAAAAACATCTTCACGAGTCAATTCGGCTTGAGCAAGCAACTGGTCTAAAAATTTTCCCGATGCTCCCACAAACGGCTTACCTTGTTCATTTTCATGAAAGCCTGGACCTTCACCAATAAACATAATTTCAGCATCCGCAGGTCCATCACCCGCCACCGCTTTTTTACGCGATTCATGTAATGCACATTTTGTGCATACGGCAACTTCTTTAGCAATTTGGGCAAGGGTTTGTTCGGCAGACATAAGTTTTCTCAATTATAGATGACTCAAATCATTTAACGTCATCAAAATTGCGTCTTCGTGATTATCTTTATAATATTCTTTTCGTCGACCATCTTCTACAAAACCAAAACTTTTATACATGTTAATCGCTACTTGGTTACTTTCTCTTACTTCCAAAAAAGACCTCGTCACACCTTCTTCTCGTGCAGATTTCAAAGCATGAGTTAATAATGTTTTTCCAATGCCTTGCCTTCTAAAATCTGGATGTGTTGCAATTGTGGCAACATGCAATTCATCTAAAATTAGCCAACTAACAATCATAGCAATAATTTTATTATCTAATTCTACAACCCAACAACGCGAAGCAGGGTTATCCGTTAACTCAAATTGAAATGAACGTGCGGGCCATGGCAATGAAAAAGAAACTTGGTCAATCGCAACGACTTGTTCCAAATCTACCAAAATCATTTTTCTTATAAACAGACCTGACAGGTCTCCAAAACTATTTTGTTTATCAAGATTCATCATTAAGACCTGTCAGGTTTATTGGATGGGCGTTCCTGCTACATGCAAATAAATTGGCGCAAGTGTGGCAACATCATCCACATCATTTTTTTGAAAACGTGCCCAAGCCAATTCCGCTAACACTGCTGGACGTTTGACACAATTTGCAGGTGATGCTAACAAAGCTTTTTTATGTTTGGATATTTTTTTTCTTTGTTCAGATGTTAACTCACCTGCGATAATCGTTGATTCTTCAATTTGACTCAGCAACTCATCCACACTTCCGCTTCGGATTTTGCCTTGTGCTTGCCACTGTTTCTTGTCACTTTGATATAAGCCGAAAGCAAGTCTCGTGCGCCCGGCTTGTAATACCGAAATCAAAGGCTTTTTATCTAAAGGCTGTGCAGATGCAATCACATCTAATGTTGGGATTCCAACCACAGGGATATTTCTTGCAAAGGCAATTCCTTTTACTAAAGATAATCCAACGCGCAAACTTGTAAATGAGCCTGGACCTATTGCCACACCTAATACTTCCACTTTATCCATCGTGACATTACATCTCTTCATCAAATCAGATAATGCCGAAGCCAATTGACTTGTATGATGTTGTTTGGATGTCCACGTCATTTCGGCTATGACTTCATTTTCATTATATAAAGCCAAGCCAACTTGCGTTGTAGATGTATCTACTGCTAATAACATTCTTTATTTTCCTCCAAACATAGAGTCACGAATGTTGTCTAGCATTTCATCATATCTTTTGCCGCGTGCATGAAAATTAAGTTGACGATGTTCTTCAGCGACATGCTCGAGATTAATCCACAAATTTTCTGATGGAATTAAATCCCCTAATCTTTCGGGCCATTCGATGATTAAGGCGCCGTCAGCCAAGTAAGAGTCGAGGTCGAGTTGCTCAGCCTCCGCCGCGGAGTCGAGGCGGTAGGTATCCAAATGAAAAATCAAATCCCCATCTGCTCGCCGATATTGATTCACAATAATAAACGTCGGGCTAGAAACTGAATCTAATGAACCCCAACCTTGCGCAATGCCTTGCGTGAAAGTTGTTTTGCCTGCGCCGAGATTTCCTTGCAAACAAATCACATCGCCAGCCTGCAACAAACTGCCGAGACGCATTCCGATGCGCCGCGTTTGTTCAGGGCTACGGCTAACAAATTCAAGCATGTGCTTATCTAAAATAGGCATAACGGACGAATTATAACTCGCCGTTTGAATTTGCAAGAATAGTTTGATTTATTGGGAGTGTCTAAAAGAGAGGGCTAAAGAACCTTTCACCACAGAGAACACTGAGTTCACGGAGAAAATAAGAGGAAATCTCTGTGTTCTTTGTGGTCTCTGTGGTTAATTCTTTTTCTTTACCCTTGAAATTAGCCAATCCCGATTTATTTTCGCTTCGGCAAAATTTTTGTTATCTCTTGCGTAATTTTTCCAGGAATTTTATTGAGTTCTTTTATTTCTTTTGGAATCATGCGTGAAATAAAATTGCCACGCCAATTTTGTAAAATGGCTTCGGTATATAATTTTTCTAACGCTTTCACTTGCCCTTCAATAGAATATTTTTCGCTGAGATGTGCAGAATGTTTCCCAAACGATTCTATTTTTTTCTTATCTTGCAATAACTTGATAATTGTTTCGGCATATACATCTACATCTAATGGCGTTAAGTATCCATTCATATCGTTTTCAATCATGCCTTCAAAGGCTTCATCATTTACTGCAACAAGTGGCAAGCCCGAAGCAATCGCTTCAATGACAGAAATTGGATGCACCTCCGTAGTTGAGGCGGATAAAAATAATGTCGCATCGTGAAACACATCGGGCAAATCATTTCTATTCACCATGCCCAAGAAATGAATATTATTTTTCACATCTAACGCATTTACTTTTTCTTCTAATTTTTTTCTAGCACTACCATCACCTGCAAAAACCAATTGAACATTTGGGATTTGTTTTGAAATTTTGACAAAAGCATCCACGATGAAATCAAGACGTTTTTCTGGGTCCATTCTTCCGACAGTTAAAAGAATCGGCGCATCAACGCTGACGTTCAACCTGTTTCTTAAACTCCCGGGCTTTTTTGCTCTCTGAAAACTTGATAAATCAATGCCGTTGGGGATAATATGAATCGGCTTGCGAACTTTTTGTTGCATCAGCAAACGATAAAACTTTGGAGATGGCACAACAATTTGGTCACCTAAATTTGTGGTGGTAGAACTGAACCAGCCTGCGCCATATTTAATTAATCTTGTGCCGCCTATAAATTTCAAATAATGAGTGTAATCAGTAATAGATGTGTGATAGGTATAAATTAATGGAAGCCGTTTTGTTGAAGCAGTGAGATAAGCAAGCAAGCCAACACTTAATGGACTATGTGCATGTAACACGTCAAAATGTTTTCTGGTGAGTGACCATGTTGAACGCGGCGTGCCTAACACAGCCACATAAATTGGGGGATTATTCAAATATTTTAATGAAGGCAAACGCATGACATTGGGCTGGTCATCTTTATAACCTGGGAATTTTGGTGCAAAAATTGTCACTTGGTGACCACGATTTTTTAATCCCTCAGAAATTAATTGCAAAGAAATAGACACGCCATTTACTTGCGGAGCATAGGTGTCTGTAAATAATCCGATACGGAGTGAGCCGATTTGGTCTGTTTGTTCCATAAAAGTCTCCTAGTCTTACAGGTCTAAATAGTCTAAAAAGTTTGATTTGTTTACGAGTCTGGTGAGGGTTTCGATACAGATTGACGTTCTTTTTCAGAAAGATTCGTTTTCATGCGTTTCATCAATTCACGGCGTGTGAGCATCACTCTATGTTTACAGCCTTTACATTCCAAGCCAATATCTGCACCCAAACGGACAACTGTCCATTCATACGAACCGCACGGATGTGGTTTTCTTAATCGCAAGTGGTCATTCATTTGCAAATCAGGAAGCATGAGTCAAATTATACCCATGCTTCAATTTTAAGTTTGGTAAAGAAATGATTAACAAAAGAAAAGGTCTAATGAGTAATAATAGAGCAGTTATAATTACTGCCATAAATCTTATCAACCATGATTCTTCGTTTCGCCCTCCGCCGCCTAGCAACATTTCCTTTTATTCTTCTGTTTGTAAACTTTATTGGCTTTGCATTTGCATTTTATTTTGAGCCCGTTGTTTCTTCTAATAACCCTTACGCCAGCGGGGAATTTATTCTGCCGCCATTGTTCCCAGAATATTGGAGTTATCTCTCAGATTTCGCAGAATTAGATTTTGGTAAAACATTTAATGGCGAGCCTGTGCTTAGTGCCATTACACGCTTCAGCATCAACAGTTTTGGGTTGATAGCACTTGCGCTTACATTAAGTATTGTTTTAGGAATTTTTCTTGGCAGGTTGGCAGTTCGGCGCGAAAGTACAAAAGTCGCCACTTGGCTCACCATTCTTGCATCCATTGGGTTAGCCTCGCCAGGCTTTTATATTGCCGTCTTACTGATTTCATTCTTTTTATTGCTTACCATTTACGGACCAGGCGTAGTCATTCCATTTCAAGGCTTTGGCTGGGATTCACATTTAATATTGCCCGTATTGGTATTAATGATTCAACCCACTGTCAAAATTGCACAAGTCACTGGCGCAACATTAATAGAAGAACTTCAAAAACCTTATGTCAAAGCCGCAATTGGCTTGGGGCGTTCGTTTGCAGACATGAAAAAACGTTTCGCATTTCGCAACGCACTTGTGCCAATCTTACAATCTATTGCTTACTCGGCGCGTTTGATGATAGCCGAATTAATCGTGATTGAACGATTATTCAACTGGCCTGGCTTAGGCAAATTTATCGGCTCGGTATTACAACCCACATCTGCTTCTGGAGCAGTCGTTATGACTCCTTCCACGATGGCGGCTTTGTTGACTGTATTAACCCTCGCATTTTTATTAATTGATTTTATAACGCTTCTAACCGCGCGGATAGTTGACCCTCGACTTCGGCAGGAGGTTCACGCTGACAATGCCTAATCAAAAAAATCGTCATCTCAATTGGACGTTGATAATTGGCTCAGTGTTAGTCGGCTTGATGATTCTGCTTGCCATTTTTGGACCGTTGTTAGCACCGCAAGACCCAATGCAAGAAAATTACACGCTTCGAGTAAATGATAGGATTCAATCTCCGCCTTACCCAGCCTTTAAGGTTGACGGATACCCATTAGGCACAGACCGTTTTGGGCGTGATTTACTAAGCCGCATTTTATGGGGTGTGCGCCCTACGCTCATTATGGTCGCAACTGTTGCGGCATTTCGTCTTATTGTAGGCATGATTCTAGGTTTAATCATTGGCTGGGCAGAGGGTCGTTCTGCTCACAGGCTTGATTCGATTCTCTCATCACTGCTTTCAATTCCCGTATTGATTGTGGCTTTAATCGGCATTTATGCCATTGGCACAGATAAAGGCTTGTGGGCATTTATTTTCGGGCTAGGCATCACTGGCTGGGCAGAAACCGCTCGCATTGTCAGCGAACAGACGCGCATTATCAAAAAGCAAACATTTGTCGAAGCCGCACATGCGCTTGGGGCGGGCAAACGTCTTATTTTGTTTCAACACATCCTCCCTCAAATTACATCGCTTGTTTGGATGTTACTCGCATTTGAAGTGAGTAGCACATTACTCATTGCGGCAGAGTTAGGTTTTTTGGGTATTTTCATTGGTGGCGGCATTTGGATTGAAGTCTCTGATTTTCAAGCAGTGAATGTGGCGGGCTTGCCTGAGCTTGGACAAATTCTTTCAACAGCCCTTGTAAGGGCTAGCGAACCTAGTGCCTTGCTCATTACAGGGTTTGTGATTCTGATAGGGTTGCTTGGTTTTAATTTGCTCGGAGAAGGTTTGCGAATTGAATTTGGAAAGAGAGAATTTGGCGGAACGGTTGGTTTATTGCCACGCCCTGTGGTTGAATGGGTAGATGAACGTATCTTTGTGCCGTTTCGTTATTGGCTAGAATTAAATAGCAGAAAAGTTAGTATTGCCATAACAATCTTTTTTATAGTAGTGGGTGCATTGCTATATTATCAACGTAATCAATTTTTATTTGATTCATCACCAACCACTTTAACCATAGCAGGTGAACATCTTTGGGCAACTGAATTGCGTGATGCGTACGGCACGTTATACACACCTTACAATATAAATACACAACCAGAATTAAAGTGGCAAACAGAAATTGCTGGTGGCGCATCAGGTGGGGTTGCTATCTATGCCGATGGCACTATCATCATTGCTGGGAAAGAAAATATTTTGCTTGCCATTTCACCACAAGGTGAGGTGTTATGGGAAACTGCATTATTAGCAAAACCAGTTGGAACTCCAGCCTTAGGTGAGCAAGGTCAAATTTATATTGCAGATGTTGAAGGATTCGTCAGTGCTTTTGATAAGCAAGGAAATTTATTGTGGAGAGTAGAAGCCTCTTCCACACGAGAAGCGACCTCAGGACCTATTGTCGCTTCAAACGGTATGATTTACGTCACCATGATTGATGCGGTAGTGGGCGTTTCATCTGATGGCGTTTTGGTTTGGCGTAAAACCGCCGCCACAGTATATGTAGATTCTCCACCACGCCTGAGTGCAGATGAACGCCTTGTGTATCTCAAAGACACTGCTTTGGATGCTATGACAGGTGTAATCCAAGAAATTCCTATCCGCTCAAAAGCAGAGGTGCTTTTCACCGAACCTGCTTTCTTTACAGGCAGTGATGGACGTAATTATTACCGTAACGGGCATCAAGTGATTCGCTGGTATCAAAATGATTCAGGCTTGCAAACAGAAACTCCACGTACATGGAAATATGAAAGTTTTGTATTATTCAACCCGCTTAATCAAGGGGTCACACCAAATCAATTGGCATGGTTATTTTATGGTACCGACTATAGCAATGCTCGCATGGTTTGGCTAGATAAAAGTGGACGATTGGTTGGTAACTTTGAATTTCCGTTTACCAATTCACGTCTTATCGCAATGGGTGAAAACGGCGAAGCCTACTTATGCGGACCCACAGGCGCACGAATCAAATGTGTGCTTGCTATCCCTGGCGTTGAAAAAGCACAATGGGAAGTGTTTATTGAAAACGCATCACGCCCAATTGGCGGCGCACTGGTAAATGGCACTTTGTATGTTGTATCAGCAGATGGAATGTTGTATGCCTTTTCGCCTTCACAGCCATAACTTTACTATCCTCTGCGATATAATTTCGCCATGAGCGATTACAAATTCTTCCACCCAACCGAAGTCCGCTATGGGGATTTAGACCCGCAAGGGCATGTCAACAACGCCAAATACCTGACGTATTTCGAGCAGGCGCGTATCTATTATTTAATTCAACTTGGTTTATTTAGCAAAGACCAATCGTTTATGGAAGTGGGCGTGATTGTGGCTGATATTCACATCACTTATCATGCCACCACTCATTATGGCGACCCGATTCATGTAGGCGTGAAAACTGTAAAAATTGGAAACAAATCTATTACAACGGAACAGTCATTAATCAACACGCAAACTGGAAAAGTATCTGCAACTGCGAAAATCGTTTTGGTCACATTTGATTATGAAGGTTTGAAACCGATTCCAGTTCCAGAGGAATGGCGCAAGAAGATTTCGGAGTTTGAAAATTTGTAAAGCATTCTTAATCAAATGCTAACGTAAACAAAAGCGAGAGTGTGTTATCAATTAAGTATAATTATTTTAGGATTTGATGATGGAACTTGATACCATTGATGCAAAAATCGGTTCGCTCGCGCCTAACTTCAGCCTGCTTGCTACAAACGGGCAGGAGATTTCGCTGACAGATTTTCGCGGCAAATCGAATGTAGTTTTATTCTTCATCCGCGAGACGAGTTGTTGGCAATGCCGCACGCATGTCACTCAACTTGGAAAAATGTATAACGATTTCAAAGAAGCGGGTGCCGAAGTACTTGTGATTTTAGGCGAAGGTATTGAAAAAGCAAAGGCATACGCAGATGGAATCAAATTGCCTTTTCCGATTCTGTGTGACCCAGACCGTGCTGTGTATCACTTGTATGAATTAGAAAAATATTTTTTATTATTTCAACGAACCGCTTCATTGGTCATTGATAAAGATGGTGTTGTGCGCTATCTCAAACGAACCACAGTGCCAAATGTTTGGTTGCAAGAAAGCCGTGAATTGTATGGGTTTGTTTTGAGTTTGGAATGAGTTAAGAGAAACGAGTAAAAAATTATAAGGCTCATCTTATGGATGGGTCTTTTTATTTACCCGTTCCTTGTTACTCATTACTTATTACTTTATACTTGACTTATGAAACTTGATGCCGCGCTTCCGCCCGTTCAACTCAAAGATGTTCCAGCGATTGCAAAAGCCGCAGAAGAAATCGGATTTGATGCGTTATGGACTCAAGAGACTCAACATGACCCATTTCTGCCATGCACGTTGATTGCTGAACACACATCGCTTCTTAACTTCGGGACAGCGATTGCTGTTTCTTTTGCACGGTCTCCTACCAACTTGGCTTACACGGCATGGGACTTATCAGCACAATCTGGCGGAAGATTCATTTTGGGATTAGGTACACAAGTCAAAGCACATGTTGAGAGGCGATTTGGAATGACATGGCCCGAATCTGTGACAGGAAAATTACGAGAACAGATTCAAGTCATCAGAGCATTTTGGGACTCATGGCAAAACGGAACGAAGTTAAATTTTCGTGGTGAATATTACAAGATAACTTTAATGTCACCTTTCTTTAATGCGGGTGCAATTGAGAATCCAATTATTCCTATCTATATTGCTGGAGTCAATACAAAGTTGGCAAAACTCGCAGGCGAATTGTGTGAAGGATTTCATGCACATCCATTTCACAGTGCAAAATATTTGAATGAAGTGATTTTGTCAGGGATTGAAGAAGGTTTACAAAAAGAAAGTAGAAAGAGGAAAGATTTAAGTTTGTCCGTCACTGCTTTTGTTGCCACCACTCCAGAAGAAGAAGCCTTTGCTAGAATGCAAATTGCGTTTTATGCCAGCACACCTTCTTACAAACCAGTCATGGATTTGCATGGTTGGAGTGAGATTGCCGAAAAATTATCTGGCTTTGCAACAAAAGGTGAATGGGCTGAGATGCCGATGTTAATCACGGATGAAATGTTAAATGAATTTTGTTTAATGACAAGTCAAGAAAATTTAGCCAGTGATTTGAAGAAAAGATATAACGGCATTGCTGATAGGTTGACTTTATATACGCCATTTGTTCCAAAAGAAAAGGATGATTGGTGGAAGAAGTTGGCGAGGGAATTTAATAAAAACTCCTAGTTTTTTGACAAAAATGAGGAGTTGCAGTATAGTGATTTTTAAGTTAAACGGAGCAATTTATGACCACAATTACGATTGAATTGCCAAATGAACGCTTACAAAAACTCCAAGAAATGGCTGCGCGGCTAGGCGTTTCTATGGAAGAATTAGTTCGCATCAGTGTTGAGGATATGCTTACTCAACCTGATGAACAATTCCAAAAGATTGCCTCTTATGTTCTGAAAAAGAATTTTGAATTATATAAACGGCTTGCCGCTTAATGCGTTATTTGACAGTTTCTGAAGTCATCGAACTGTATCTTCAAGTCATGGAATTGACTGGAGGTACAGTTGGTATTTTAAGCCTTGCTTCTTTAGAGTCTGCTGTTGCACAACCGCGTGCAACTTTTGGAGGAAAAGAACTTTATTCAACAACTTTTGAAAAGGCATCTGCATTAGGCTTTTCATTAATTATGAATCATGCCTTCATAGATGGCAACAAAAGAATCGGTCATTTGGCAATGGAAACTTTTCTTTTCTATAATGATTATGAAATCAAT
>JAEURH010000084.1:1338-16593 GCA_016789365.1 Anaerolineales bacterium | reverse complement strand
GGCAATGATAAATAATCCGCCACAAAGATTTGACTTCAACCCTGATTACAGCATGGTGAAGAAGGACCTCAAACGCATTGGCATTTTGGCAGGATTCTTTATTACTGTACTTGTGGCACTTTCATTTATTTTGAAGTAGAAATAAAGAAAGCAAAGCCCTGAGTTTATCGAAGGGATGAAAGAGGAAAGACAATTAAAGTCTTTTCTCTTTTTTATTGAAGTTATAATGCTTTTATGATGTCTGATGCAATTTTTGAAATTACGCTTGAAAAATTCACCTACGGTGGAGATGCAATGGGGCGACTCCCAGACGGGCGGGCTGTCTTTGTTCCATTTGGATTACCAAATGAAATTGTCAAAATTCGTTTGACACAAGAAAAACAAAACTTTGCACGCGGTGAAATTATTGAAATAATAAAAACTTCTCCAGAACGAATTAAAGCAAAATGTAAACACTTCTTTTCCCCTCTCCTTTTAGGAGAGGGGCTAGGGGTGAGGTCATGTGGCGGATGTCATTATCAAAACCTTTCCTACGAAAATCAATTAAAAGCAAAAACCGAAATTCTCAAAGACCAACTACAGCGAATTGGAAAAATTGAAAATCCACCAATTCAAAAAATGATTCCATCACCAGATGAATGGAATTATCGGAATCATGTTCAATTTCATTTAACTGATAAAGGAAAATTGGGTTATATCTTTTCCCCTCTCCTCGTAGGAGAGGGGTTAGGGGTGAGGTCAATTGAAGAATGCCATTTACCTGAAAAAGAAATTGATTCATTTTGGAAGGAATTAAATTTTGAATCAAACTTAAATCTTGAGCGTGCTTCTCTCCGCAATGGGGACGAAAATGATTTAATGCTCATTCTCGAATCCGAATCGCCTGAAACGCCCGAACTTGAAATTGAAGCCGATATTTCAGTGATTCATTTATACGAAAATCACCCAATTGTGATTGCGGGTCAAGACCATATTTTCATTAAAGTTTTAGATAAAGTTTTCAAAGTTTCTGCTTCATCATTTTTTCAAGTTAATACAAAAATGGCAGAGAAAATGGTCGAGCATTTACAAACTTGTTTACCTGTTTCCGTGTCTACCTGCTTACTTGATATTTACTGCGGCGTTGGATTATTTAGCAAATTTTTTGCAAACAAATATCAAAAAGTAATCGGCATTGAATCATCCCCATCTGCTTGTGAAGATTTTGTTTTCAATCTTGATGAATTTGAGAATATAGATTTATACGAAGGCTCGGCTGAAGAAATTTTGCCAAAACTTGAAAAGCAAGTCAAAACACCAACTCATGTCATTGTTGACCCACCGCGTTCTGGTATTGATAAACTTGCATTGGATGCAATTATCAAACTCAAACCGCAAGTCATTGCTTATGTTTCATGTGACCCATCTACGCTTGCGCGCGATGCCGCACGATTAATCAATGGCGGTTACAAACTTAAGCAAGTGACGCCGTTTGATTTATTCCCTCAAACGTATCACATCGAATCAATTTCTATTTTCCATTTATAAAAATGTTCAAGCCGCTTGGCGATACCGCTTTGCTCGTTGAGTTGGGGAATGACATTAATCCAATTATCAACCAGCGTGTTCACGCACTTAATTTTCTTTTGCAAAATATAAATGGCATTATTGAAACTGTCCCTGCTTATTGCACATTATTGATTCATTATGATTCGTTAAATTTTTCATTTCATCAAATCAAAACTTTGGTGGAAGAAAAAATGAATCAGTTAAATAAAATGAATCAGGAAACAGCACGCAGGCATGAGGTCAAGGTGCGATACGGCAATGCATCTAATTCTGATATTGAAATTGTGGCATCATCAAAAAATATTTCTATCGCCGATGTGATTCAAATCCACACTGAAAAAGAATACCGAATTTATATGATGGGATTCACGCCGGGCTTTCCATACATGGGAATTTTAGACGAAAGACTCAATATGCCACGCCTACAAACGCCTCGGACTTTGGTGCGGGCTGGTTCTGTTGCGATTGCAGGTGCTCAAACTGGAATTTATCCACTCGATTCTCCGGGTGGTTGGCATATTATTGGTTGGACTTCATTGAAATTATTTGACCCAAATAGCGAAACGCCGTTTTTATTTTCGCCCGGTGATGTTGTGAAATTTATTCCAGAGGAATGATGTTAAAAGTTATTGACTCTTCTGGATTGATTTCATTTCAAGATTTAGGTCGAAGAAGTTTTCAAAGTTTTGGCGTGCCTGTTTCAGGTGCAATGGATTGGTTTGCACATCAAGTTGCAAATGAGCTTGTTGGAAATTCAAAGAATGCAACAACGCTTGAAATAGGGTTGGGAGAAATTACGCTTCACGCATTACGCGATACAACTGTAGCAGTGACTGGCGCAGGTTATGAAATTCAAAATTATGTGTGGACTTTTCCATTATGGACTTCGTTTTATGTGCGGGCAGGTTGGCATGTGCAAATTAAAAAGATAAGTGGAGGCAATTGGGCGTATCTTGCAATTGCTGGCGGGTTTGATGTTCCACAAGTGTTAGGTTCATCTTCAACTTATATTCGTGGCGGGCTTGGAAATGTGATTCAAGTGGGTGATATTTTACAAAGCGGAAAACCTTCAACTGAATTGACTAAACTTGCCGCAAGAGATTTTCCTGTGCAGAAATTTATGCAATATAGTCAAACACCAACGATTGATGTCATTGCTGGTCCGCAACGAGCAAGGTTTGATAATGCTTTTTTTGAAAATGAATATATGTTGAGCAAATCATTTGACAGAATGGGCTATCGTTTGGAAGGGAAAGAAATTGAGTCAAATGATAAAAGTGAATTAATTTCCGAAGGCATGACGAGGGGTAGTATTCAAATTACAAATCAAGGTCAACCGATTGTGATGATGGCGGATTCTTCAACAACGGGTGGCTACCCAAAAATTGCAAATGTGATTAAAGCCGATTTACCTTTGTTGGCGCAATGCGAAGCAGAGAAGAGTAAAATAAAATTTCGAGAGGTAAGTTTGGAAGAGGCGAGAGAGAAACTTAAAGAGACTTCCGAAGTCTGGCGCATGAAATGAAAATAGATTTAAACTGTGACCTCGGCGAAGGCATTGGAAATGATGAGGCGATTATGCCTTTCATCACCTCTGCAAATATCGCTTGTGGATTTCATGCTGGCGATGAAAAAACTATGCGTGAGACGATAAGGCTTGCAAAAAAATATCATGTAAATATTGGCGCGCATCCAAGTTGGGAGGATAGAGAAAATTTTGGGAGGAAAGAAATGAATCTTTCACCCAATGAAACAGAGAAAATTGTTCGTTATCAAATTGAGTTGTTCGCAAAAATTTGTAAAGAAGAAAATGCTATCCTAACTCACGTCAAACCGCATGGGGCTTTGTATAACCAATCCGCGCGGGATGTTGAATTAGCAAGAGCCATTGCCCAAGCAATAAAAAATGTCAGCCAAGATTCAATTTTGGTTGGGCTGGCAGGTTCAAGGTCAATTGAGGCGGGAATCAAGATGGGATTAAAAGTCGCGAGAGAAGGTTTTCCTGATAGAAGATATAACTCGGATGGTAGTTTGATGTCGAGAAATATTTCTGGCGCGGTGATTGAATCATCAGATGAAGTTGCGCATCATGCTTTGACCTTGATTTTGGGTGGTGGGCTAGATACTTTGTGCTTGCATGGAGATAATTTGAATGCGGCGGAGAATGCAAAGTTGTTGCGAAGTGTTTTGGAAAAAAATGGAATTGAGGTTGTGGGGATTAGATAAGAAATTTTTTATCTTTTGGTAACATTGTGGCAAGTTGATGTGTCTATGTTGTGATGAAATTATTTTGAGTGAGGTGAATTATGTTTTCATTTGAAGGGCAAGACCGACGTAAAGAAGAAGAGCGCGTGCGTTCTGAAGGGCGACTTCCGCCGGGGCAGTCATTGACGTTGAAATTTCCAGTTTTGCATTATGGACCTGTGCCATCATTTAATCCAACAACTTGGGACTTTCGTGTGTGGGGTGAAGTGGAGGAAGAAAAACGTTGGAGTTGGGCAGAGTTCAATCAATTGCCACGCACAAAAATTAAAATGGATATTCATTGTGTGACACGCTGGAGTAAATTTGATACAGAATGGGAAGGCGTATCTGTGCGAACTTTGGTGGAGCAAGGTTTTTTCAAAATAAAACCAAGTGCAAAATATGTGATGCAACATGCGGAATATGGCTTTACAGTAAACTTACCTTTGGAAGTTGTTTTGCAAGATAATTTTTTGTTAGCGACTCATTTCAACGGTGAGCCAATTGATGCTGACCATGGTTATCCGTTGCGTGGCGTGGTGGGTTTTATCCCAGGTCAAGAAGTGGAAACGCCATATTTGTGGAAAGGCGCGAAGTGGCTTCGCTCGATTGAATTTATGCCACGTGATAAACGTGGATTTTGGGAACAAGCGGGGTATCATAATAGAGCAGATGTTTGGCGTGAAGAGAGGTTTGGTTAATAAAAAAATCCGAAGTCTTCAAGACTTCGGATTTTTATTTTACGGTCTTTTATCCAATGTAATCGTCACATCTACAGGCTGATTATCTCTTAGCACCGTCAACACGACTGTATCACCGGGAGATTTGTTCGTGAGTAAATAAGCGAGCATTTCATCAAATGTGCGAATGGTGACCCCGTCAATGGCGATGATTAAATCTCCACCTGCTAATAAGTTTGGAATGTTAGTTGGTTTTGTCCCTGCTTTGAGTCCTGCTTTATCAGCAGGTCCGCCTGACACAACATTGGTCACATAGGCTCCCGTGTAATGATTCAAGCCCAAAGCTTCTACCATTTGCAAACTAAACAAATCGGTAGAGGCAATACCTAAAAATGGATAATCATATTTTCCTTGTGAAATTAAGGAAGGTGCAACTCGTTTAACGATATTGATAGAAATAGCGAAGCCAATGCCAGAATTAATGGGTTCGCCTTCTTGCGTAAAGTTTGTTGTGCGAATAGCGCGATTGATACCAATAACTTCACCATTGATATTAAATAACGGACCACCAGAATTGCCGGGGTTAATTGCCGCGTCGGTTTGGATGATGTCACCTGCACTAAATGCCGCGCCATCTGGGCTAACACGCATCGAGTCTAATGTGCGCCCAAGTGCAGAGATGATGCCAACCGTCATGGTGCTTTCTAAGCCGAAGGGATTGCCAATGGCTACTACGGTTTGACCAACTTTCAGCAAGTTTGAGTCGCCGAGCGGGAGTGGGAATAATTCAGAAGATGGCACATCCACTTTTACAACAGCAATATCTGAATCTAAATCAGTTCCAATCACAGTGCCGTATGCCATAAAGCCTGAAGTGAATCGAACTTCTACGGTGTTTGAGCCTTCGATAACATGATAATTTGTAATAATGTGTCCATTACTATCATATACAAAACCAGAGCCTGCGCCAACATCTGTGAGGATGGCTACAGTACCTCGACTGACGTTTTCATATAAATCAACTAAACCTTCTTGTTGACCCGTAGATGGATTTGCAACCGCTGGGTTGGCAGGCACAATCGTTGGCACAACTTGCACCTGTGCTGGAGGAGTGGCTTGATTCATTTGCCTGAATGGTGTTTGGCATGCCAAACTTGCTAAAACTAAAATAAGAAATGCAAATATGATTCGTTTTGTTTTCATTTATTATCACCTTTATTTATACCGCCCCGCAGATTTTGTTAAAGATATAAATAGTTCTTAACAACCTGCGGGACGTTTCTTAAAATTTTATTTTCGAGGCTTCTTCAATTAACTCGCGTTGTTTGGTAGTTAAGTATTTTGGCACTTGTACTTTTAACTTCACGTACAAATCGCCTTTTGTTTTTGTATCTTTTAAGTTGGGCATTCCACGCCCAGCCAAACGAAAAACTTGTTCAGGTTGTGTGCCAGCAGGAATATTCAATTTGACTTTGCCTGCCGGTGTTTCCACATCCGCATCGCCACCTAAAATTAAAGTAAACACACTCACAGTAGATGTTGTTGTGAGATTACTTCCATCTTGCTCAAAGCGATTATCAGGCTGGACATTAATTACTAGATATAAATCGATTCCTTCTGGACCCGCACCTGCCACGCGAACCTTCGAGCCTGTCTTAACCCCAGCCGGGATTTTCACATTCAGTTTCTTTCCGTTGGAATGTAACTGGCGGGTTGTGCCATTGTAGGCTTCATCAAATGTAATTTGGGCTTCTTGTTCATACCCTTGCGCCGCCTGATTTCGCACCGATGAACGCATCGCTTCACCAAACATCATGCGGAAGAAATCTGAAAAATTATTGATTCCGCCACCACCAAATGGGTCTTCTACATTTTGATAGCCTTGATAGCCGCCACGTTGTTGACCAGCATTTTGGTTAAACCAATCATCCCATTGAAAATCACTTGCTCGCCCACCACGCCCACGAAAGTTTGTATAAGCACTGCCAAGTTGGTCATATTTGGCACGCTTTGAATCATCACTCAGTACCTGATAGGCTTCGTTAATTTCTTTGAATCTATCCTCAGCCTTTTTGTCGCCGGGGTTTTTATCGGGGTGGTACTTCATGGCGAGTTTGCGATATGCCGAGCGGATGGCATCTGCACTGGCTTTGCGGTCTACGCCGAGAATTTTGTAATAGTCTTTATAATCCATAATATGCTATTTTTATACCCGCCCGAATTGAAAGTCAAGCATACAAACGTCACACTAAGAGAACTCTAACCTGCCATTTTTATACATCTTTAATAGACGTTGACTATAATATTTATCGAAAGGAGAATATGATGATGATTAGCCCCAAACTTACAAAAGCCATGAACGGACAAATTGGGAATGAATTTGGTGCTTCTTTACAATACCTGAGCATTGCTGGCTATTTTCAAGCCCAAAAGTTGAATTTGCTTTCTAAATTGTTTTTTAAGCAAGCGGATGAAGAAAAAGAACATGCTCTCAAATTTGTTCACTATGTTTTAGATACACAAGGCAAATTAGAAATTCCCTCAGTTAATGCACCGAAGGCAACTTTTTCCTCGGCTGAAGAGGCAGTGCAAGCCGCGTTGGCTTGGGAAAAAGAAGTGACCGAACAAATTAAAAAGTTAATGGATATTGCTGTCGAAGAAAATGATTATCTTGCTCAAAACTTTTTACAATGGTTTATTGATGAACAACTAGAAGAAGTAAACAAGATGGACCAATTGCTAAGTGTGATTCAACGCGCAGGCGAGAAGAATTTGCTCATGGTTGAAGCGTATTTGGTTCATGTAGAGAAAGCAAGTTAGGAAGTTATAGCGTAATAGTATTAATATCGTTTTGTATTCAAATGTGTAATGGCAATGGCGAGCGCATCAGCAGCATCGTCAGGTTTAGGGATTTTATCGAGTTGTAATAATGCGCGCACCATTTCTTGCACTTGTTTTTTATCAGCCCCACCATAACCAGCGACTGCTTGTTTTACTTCTAAAGGTGTGTATTCAAACGATTCTATCCCTGCTTTTTGTAATGCGAGTAAAACCACGCCGCGCGCCTGCCCCACTGCAATACCCGTTGTTACATTTCGTGCAAAGAATAATTTTTCAACAGCGGCGGTTTCAGGTTTATGTTTTTTGATTAATTTATTTAATTCATCAAATATTTTTTCGAGGCGAGCGGATGGCGACTCATCTTTGTCAGTGGAGATGATGCCGAATGAAACAGCAACCAGTTCTCCATCAGGCATGAGGCGCACGAATCCGTAGCCAGTGGTTGCAGTGCCGGGGTCAATTCCTAATGCGAGAGTCATGTTATTAAATAAATTTCGGAAGTCTATGAGACTTCCGAAATTTGATTAAGCATTTTCAAGTGCGGCTAACACTTCATCACTCATTTTGACGTTGTGATAGACATCTTGCACATCATCAAGGTCTTCAATATTTTCGATGAGTTTCATCACCTGCAAAGTTTCTTCTACGCCGAGTTCGATTTCTTGTTTGGGGACAAAGCTCAAACCCGCCTCAGCAGGTTGAACGTTAGATTTGTGAAGTGCATCGGCAATGGTTTTGAATGATTCGACTGCACCATAAATTTCGATTGTGTCGCCGTTATCAACCACATCATCTGCGCCTGCTTCAATGCCGAGTTCAAAGGCTTTATCAAAATTCATGGCACTAGATGGAAATGAAAAATATGATTTTCTTTCAAATTGCCATGCCACTGCGCCAGCCTCTGCCATGGTGCCGCCTTTGCTAAACGCATGACGAATATCTGGCACGGTGCGATTGCGATTATCGGATAAACATACAACAACGATTGCTGAGCCGTGTGGACCATACCCTTCAAAAGTTAATTCTTCTAAGCCGCCACCTTCTTTATCTTCACCAGTTCCTTTTTTGATGGCGCGTTCGATATTATCTTTGGGCATGTTTTCGGAACGGGCTTTATCTACTGCAAGCCGTAAACGGAAATTGGTTTCAGGGTCGCCGCCACCTTCACGCGCGGCAATTAAGATTTCACGCGCGAGGCGTGTGAAGATGGCACCACGTTTGGCATCTGCCGCTCCCTTTTTTCGTTTAATGGTAGACCACTTGGAATGACCAGACATAACACGTTCTCCTTAAAAATTAACCACGTTCGTGGGGGTTTAATAAATGTATGCAGGCATTATACCAATAGACGGCAGACCGCTGACGGTGGACGATAAAATAGTCTGCGGTCTATCGTCCGCCGTCATTTGTTACATTGATTTTGCTCGTTCACCCATTTGATTTCTTAAATCATTCGCATCTTTATCAATCGTGAAAATGGCTCCGAGATAGAAGAAGAAACATAATCCCCAAGCAACGGTGCAGATTAAGAGAATGGCGGTTTTCAAATCAATGGCATCGGCAATCACGCCAGTAATAATCGGAGCAAACGCCGCGCCAGCATTTTCAATGAAATATGAAGTCGCTTGTGCCGTAGAGCGGATTTCGGGAACTGTAACATCATACACAGTAGCAATCACATTGGGTGATGAAAGTGCCATAAATACCGCAGTGATACACATCAAAACAAAAAATTGATTTCGCGCTTCCAGTGGCGTGTTCAATGCAAAGTACATAAACACTGCGCCCATTAACACACCAATGCTAGAGACAATAATTCTGCCTTTGTTGGTGCGTTTGAATGCTAAATCACCTAACATGCCACCAATAAAATAACTTGCCGCCAGAATTAAAATCACAGGTGCCATTGTAAATAAAATGCTATCGGCATCGTATCCGCGTTCTCGTTCTAGATAGCCGAAGAAGAAGTATGTAATCACTGTCCATGGGAATACGCCCGCAAAGCCTTGTAAAAAGATAAACCACATGGTTTTCTTTTTGAAAATTTCTTTCACCTCTGCCCATGAAAACTTGAACGTTTGCATCTCTGGCATGTTTTCAAATTCAGGTTCGGCTTTGCCGCGTGGCATTTCTTTGACGAAGAAGAAAATCAAAATCGCAATCACAAGTCCTAATGCACCCGTGATGAAGAAAACATTTCTCCACCCGCCAATGGCAGGTGCGACCATTAATGCCAAAATTGTGCCAAGCAAATAACCAAGCGGTTGTGCCAATTGCAAAATGCCATAAATTTTTCCGCGCAAGTTCGGACCAAAATAATCCGCTATCAGCGTGTACACGCCTGGGTATGAAGAATCATCTATCCCCGTAGATGCACGAGTCGCTAAAAATCCACCAAAAGTTCTTACAATTGCATTCAACCATGTTGTCGCGCCCCAAATAAAAGATGCAACTGCTAATAATTTTGCACGCGCGTAACGGTCATATAAATATCCCCACACGGGATATAAAACAGTTGCCACGATTAACGCGCCTGAATTCACCAAACCCCATTGCGTGTTTGTGATTTGAAATTCTTCGCTAATTTGCACTTGTAAAGAACCAATCATCAATTTATCAGTTTGATGTAATAAGATGAAAAAGAAAAATACAACAACCACGAACCAGCGATAGCGTGAATTTTCAGCAGACATAAAACCTCGCAATAAAAAGATGAGATATAAATCAAAAGGCAGTCTCTACTTTAGAGACTGCCTTTTATTATAAATTTAATTTATCGGTTTAGGATAAACAAAATGCCTGCGATTAGGGCGCACACACCCGCAATCACATTTCCTAAAGGAAAGCCTACACCGAGTAAAGATAAACCTGCAATAATCAAATATACTCCAAGTAAAATCCATTTTAAGTTTCTCATGTCATTTCTCCTTTGTTAGTAAAACACAAAATCAACTTTTCGTTACTGATTATTCTTCTTGTGAAATAATTTCTTGCGCCAATCTTTTTAATTCATCCGCATCTTTTACTTTGGCTGAATCAAAATATTGATTCAACAAATCCATCGGGCTCAAACTGCTCACCACTTGCCCCTCTGCAATACGCACACGCGCTTCACTTTGTGGGCGTTCCACCAAATGAAATTCAAACGCATCTTCGGCATATTTTCTTAATGCTGATTCATCAATCAACGAATCCCATTCTCTTGGATATTCAACCGTTAATTTGACAATCGCATCAGACATTTCTTTTGGACTTGGTAATTGTTCTTTAAGAAATTTCGTCGCCTCTTCACTGGACTTGAGAACTGTGTGCTTATCTATAAACTTTCTCACATCTTTGAGTTGATGCCAGTTAACTTTTGTATCTTTGCCTTTCTCAACTTCTGCAATCACAAAGAATCTATCTTCTTTAATTTCGCCAAAATCCACTCGTTCAATCGAGCCGGGATAAACCACTGGTGGTTGATTACCTTCATTCACATCTTGCGGCTTGTGAATGTGACCCATTGCCACATAATTAAATTTTTGATTTTTAACCAGACTTCCAGATAAAACCAAATCATTCCCCAACATGACGAGTCTCTCGCCACCAAACTTTGCACCTTCAATCGAAGCGTGTGCAGTTAAAATAACTGGTAACGACGAATCGCTTTCATCTAACCAATCTTGTATTAACTCGCCGATATTTTCTTCAATGCGAGAGAATGCTTCTTTTGAATCAGTTTCGCCAGTAACAGCCATAAAAGAAGAACGAGACACCCAGGGCATGGCAATCACTTGAAGTGGCAAATTCCATAAATTTTCTGATTTGAGAAATTCAGGTTTATCCAAAACTTTGATAAACGGCACCTGTAATGTTTTGAATTCTTGTAAAGCATGAGCGCGTCCAATGGCTGGAGAAATATCATGGTTGCCAACTAACAACAAAGTTGGTATCTGCGCCTGAGATAATTTCATAATCCGTTTGCCCCACTCGCGTTGAAAAGTCGGTGATGGAGAACGGTCTTTGTATGCATCCCCAGCAAAGATGACCATATCCACTTTTTGTTCAATCGCTGTATCAATGATTGTGTCTAATGATTTAAGAAAATCTAAAACGCGAAGCGGCAAACCAGTGACGGGGTCATGCCGTCCATAGTTTGCCATGTCAATATGTGCATCAGCAAAGTGGAGGATTTTCATGGTAATTGCTCAATATCATCAATATCTTTTGCTCTGCCGCTAGCCTTTTTATTTTTTTTGAGATTTTGTAAATCAATGAGGTTGACTTCGACTCCATCTATCTTGTCAACAATTCTTGATTGATAGCATTCATCAAAATCAACCCCATCAATAGATGTAGTAATTTCAAGACGTATAGGCGGAAATCCCATACGAAGAATTTTAGGTTTTTGTAAAAATATTTCAGGCTTTAAGTTAGGGTCATTAAGTCCAAAAGATATTAGTGCAGAATAAATTTTTTGTGCATTATCAGGGTGAATAGATACCCAAATATCCATATCTTCTGTTGTACGAGCATATCCGTGATAACTAACTGCATATCCCCCAATTAATAAGTATTGAACATCATGCTCTTTCAACAATTTCAATAACTCTTTGAAGTCGGGCGGTAGCACTGTCGCCATAATTAATTCTCCGCAAATACTCTGTATGTTGCAAGCGTTCAATTGGGGTTCGAGAATGCCAATATTTTCTATCTTCCTCATCTGCTTCTTCAAATGAGGAGACAATTGATAGCACTGTTTTATCTAACCTTGGGAATTCAAATTCTTCCATAAGGTTAATTATAGCCGATTACGGTTGTACTCCAAGTTCTTGCAACGCCTGCACGGCAGGAAACCAATTAGCATGGACTTGAAGCGCGGCGCGATAATCAGCAATGGCGGCTTGGGTATTGCCAATCATGTAGTAAGCACGTCCACGCCAAAGCAGTGATTCTTCAAGTGTTGGTTCGGAGATTGTATCGTTCAAAGTTGTATTGGCTAAGTTGATGACATCTTGATAGCGGGCAGAATAATAATAAGCAAAATATGGACCCGTTTGATACCACATCATACGGAATGGACGATTGCCTGCTTTTGTATCCCATGCGGCATATAAACGAAAGGCTTGGTCATACGCATTTGCGGCATCTACATATTGATTCAAAGCAACGTGGCTAGTGCCTTTGTTGAACCATGCGAAAAAAGAGTTATTGCCTTCAATTTCATCAATTTCTTGTTCTGCAATTTGTAAAGCATAATTTGCCGCCCAAGTTTCATCTGCCCATGGACCAAGTAGACTCAATACTTCACTTTCGCGCCCGGCAGGGTAAACCACCATGAATAAATAGTTAAATGAACGCCAGCCGTCTATATATTCTTCATAAGGGCTGAGTAAATCTTTGCCTGGTTTGAGGTACGCATCTTGGACGATGAAGCCACCTTTTTCATCATCATAGCCTGTTGTAAAAAGATAATGTCCGAGCCAATCTATTTTGCCGCTGTAATCGCGTTCGTAATATCCTTTTTCAACGACAACGGGAAACCCTGCGGCGATTAATTTCTTGATTAATTGTATATCACCACCAAGCCGTGACAATGCACGATATTCTGTGGTTTCTTGATTAACGAAGTTAACCAATTCATACGGCATGACGTTTTTATCTGGTAAGCCGCGTTGAATAAAATCTTTTTTTGTATCTGGCGAGCCAGGTTTAACAACTTTGGCAACATCATCACGGTTGCCTTGCCAGCCCCAAAAATTTAATGCCATTGTTAAATTTGCGGGTCCGCAATAGTTCCAGCGATTGTGTTGGTCAACATAGACAACGCCGTCTAGCACGACGGAAGCAGGCAAAGGCTCAGGCGTAATCGTAGGTTGAGATGTAGCAACAGCCTGAGGCGTGGATGTTGAAGCGGGTGTTAATGTCAACATCATTTCTGCGCGAGCAGTTTCAACTGCGGTTTCAATCGTCAATGGATTTCCTTCACTCGGTTGAAAAACTGCTTCGCTTGGTGGATTGAAAAAATAGATAATGCGTGTGCGGAGTAAATCAACACGGGTGGAAAGTCTGTCGTGTATGGGCGGGAGAAAGTAAATGCCAATGACGAGTAGAATGCCAATTGGGATGTACCATTTTTTATTGATTTGTTTTAACTTGCTTATTACATTTTTCATAAAATGATTATAAAACAAAAAGACTCTATTATTTTTTTACAATAGAGTCTTTTATGTATTACTAATTTTTACAAATCACGTTTCACGAATTACGCTTCACGTTACTCTTTCACTTCACCATCAATCACATCGCTATCTGGACTTTGTGCAGGTCCACCTTCAGGTTGTGGTTGTTGACCTTGTCCTTGTGCGTACATTTGTTGGCTCAATGCGTGGAAGGTGTTTTGCAATTCTTCGGTGAGTTTCTTGATTTGTTCCACGTTCTCGCCTTGTGCGGCTTGTTTTAATTCGTTAACTTTGGTTTCAATTTCACTGCGTTCAGCAGATGGAACTTTATCACCAAGTTCGCGCAATGATTTTTCAATTTGATACGCGAGGTTATCGGCATCATTCTTTACTTGAATCACTTCGCGACGTTTTTTATCGGCGGATTCATTTTGCTTGGCTTCTTGCACCATTCTTTCAATATCATTCTTATTCAAGTTAGTTGAAGCAGTAATGGTCACTTTTTGTTCTTTGCCAGTGGCTTTATCTTTGGCAGTGACATTCAAAATGCCGTTGGCATCAATATCAAAAGTCACTTCCACTTGAGGAATGCCACGCGGTGCCGGTGGAATGCCATCGAGTCTAAATCTTCCTAAACTCATATTGTCTTGTGCCATTGGGCGTTCACCTTGTAACACATGAATATCAACAGCGGTTTGATTATCAGCCGCAGTGGAATAGGTTTCCGTTTTGCGAACAGGGATTGTGGTGTTGCGTTCAATCATCACAGTCATCACACTGCCCATGGTTTCAACGCCTAATGAAAGTGGAGTGACATCTAATAACAAAATGTCTTTCACTTCACCACCAAGCACGCCGCCTTGAATTGCGGCACCGATGGCGACCACTTCATCAGGGTTCACACCTTTGTTCGGTTCTTTTTGAGTCAACTTGCGGACTAAATCTGCAACCATTGGCATACGAGTAGAACCGCCCACTAAAACAACTTCATCAAGTTGGTCAGCAGATAAACCAGAATCTTTTAATGCGGCTTCAAATGGGTGTCGGCAACGTTGTAGCAAATCTTCTGTCATTTGCTCAAATTTTGCGCGGCTCAATTTCAATTGCAAATGTTTTGGTCCGCTGGCATCGGCAGTAATGTATGGCAAATTGATTTCTGTTTCCATCACAGTCGAAAGCTCAATCTTTGCTTTTTCAGCGGCTTCACGCAAACGTTGTAACGCTTGACGGTCTTGGCGTAAATCAATGCCTTGGTCTTTCTTAAATTCATCTGCCGCCCAATTGGTAATTTTTTGGTCCCAATCGTCACCGCCTAAATGTGTATCACCATTGGTGGCTTTTACTTCAATCACGCCTTCGCCAACTTCAAGCACCGATACATCGAACGTACCACCACCCAAGTCGAAGACAAGAATCTTTTCGTTTTTCTTTTTATCCAAGCCATACGCAAGCGCAGAAGCGGTCGGTTCGTTGATAATTCTCAATACTTCGAGTCCTGCAATCTTGCCTGCATCTTTTGTCGCCTGACGTTGACTATCATTAAAATAAGCAGGGACTGTGATGACTGCCTGTGTGACGGTTTCACCTAAATACGCTTCGGCATCTGACTTCAACTTGCTCAGCACCATGGCGCTTATTTCTTGCGGGGAATATTCTTTTCCATTGACGGGAATCTTCACACGCACATCGCCGCTTGGTCCCTTCACTACTTGATAAGGAACCATGCTTCGTTCTGATTCAATTTCGTCAAAATGACGACCAATGAATCTTTTAATAGA
>JAEURH010000084.1:0-1328 GCA_016789365.1 Anaerolineales bacterium | reverse complement strand
CTGGATTAATGACCGCTTGGCGTTTGGCAGTTTGCCCAACCATGCGTTCACCATTTTTATTAAACGCCACAACCGACGGAGCAATGCGCCCGCCTTCAGCAGTTGTGATAACTGTCGGTGTGCCGCCTTCCATCACAGCGACTACACTGTTGGTTGTACCTAAGTCAATTCCTATAATTTTTGCCATAACAAATCTCCTTACATTTCATGTAAGTGACAGTCACCTTAAAGGTGACTGTCACTTGGGTTTACATGCTTCTATCTTAAGCGAATTTTGCAAGAAAATTGTTAATTTTGTATAGAAATTTTATTGGCAAGCAAGATTAATCTTGCTCTACTTTGGCCCACTCAAAATGAATATTGATAGGCGATTCCGCAACGGATGAGGCGCTAATCCCTACTTGACCTTCCCCCAAGCCGTAATTTGTTACATCTATTCGTCTTATCAAGTTGCCATTGACATATGCTAAAAGAAAATTATCTTGGCAATGTAAACCTATTTCACTGGATGATGTAATTGCTCCGCTTGTTGATGTGCTAAGCGGAATATATTTAGCAATGCCTTCGGTTAGTTGTTTTCCGTACAACAAGTTGTAAGTTCCATCGCTGTAAATATTAAATTCATACCATCCATTTTCGTTGTAACGGCAAATTAATCCAAACGAACCTGTGGATGTGATATTGGCTCTGGTTTTAATAAAGACGTTGTTGTAAGTATGCGCGTTGTGAATACCAATCATCCATGTATCAGGTGAGGAAATGTCAATGCGCAATGAATCGTTTTCATAAGATGTGGTCGGAGTATTGAGTCCACCTGTTTGTAGAAATTCCCAATACGGAGATGCAGAAGTAAATTCATCTGTGAAATATAGAGGCGGAGGCTCAGGTGTGGGGATTAAAACGAATGTCTCAGTGGCTGTAACAGGTATGGGCGAAGGCGATGCGTTGAGTTCATCGAAACGAAGAGGCGTTTGTGTCGCTGGAGATTCAGGTGTAGGAGGCTGAGTCCCTAAATTGCAGGCGGTGATAAGGATTGATAATCCAATAAGAATATATTTTTTCATGCCCCTTTTTATAACACAATCTACTTAATCGCAGAATTGAACGCCCATAAAACAGGGCAATTGGTCTATGATTAAACCAATGGTGCCTGCTGTAAAAAGAAATGAAATGACAACGACTATGACTAAATGAATAGGATGTGCAAATAGAGTGCCACCCGATTGTAAAGTTCTGATAATTGGCATGCTTGCAATATAGCCTGAAATAATTGGGAACAAATAAAATCCAAAGGCAATGAATACACTTGGAACTTGAATTCCAAATAC
>JAEURH010000083.1:12727-16887 GCA_016789365.1 Anaerolineales bacterium | reverse complement strand
CTGAGGCAAATGCGTAAGACCCTTTCTATCATTTTTAGTTTGATACTTTTGTTAAGCGTTTTCTCAAATGTAAACGCGCAACAAAACACAGCCACAGTCACTTTATACAATGTGGAGACTGTTGCATTTCCAACCATTACTGGATTTGTAGATGTCTTCGACGCGCAGAAATTTTTCGCCTCCGGACTTACGGGGGAAACTGTTACTGTACTTGAAAATGGTCAAACCCTTCCAGTTGATTCATTTACCGAAATGATGATTCCACTGCAACTGACTGTTGCAGTCAATCAAGGCACATCATTAGATGCACGTGATGCCAATGGCATTTCACGTTTTCAACGTGTCGCCCAAGTGATTGCTCAATGGGCACAAAGCCGCCCTGCTGATTTGCCCGATGATTTAAGTTTGGTCAGCCAAGCAGGACCAGTTATCAATCACGCGCCTGCGGCGGAATTTATCACTGCCATAAATGGCTTCAACCCAGATATGCGTGTTGCGATTCCGAATCTGCAATCGTTAGTCACAGCATTGGATGTAGTTAGTGCCCAAACCCCACGTCTAGGTATGAAGCGGGCAATTTTATTCATCACGCCTGAAATGCCAGACCCCGCTCTCGCTTCAAATCTTGAACCGATTATCCAACGCGCCATCCAAAACAATATTCGCATCTTTGTTTGGTATGTAGATGCCGATACAACCTTCACCAATACCAGTGCCGCAATTTTTAATAACCTCGCCATTCAAACTGGCGGAACGATGTTCCAATATTCTGGTGTGGAGAGATTCCCTGATTTAGAAATTTATTTTGCTGGTTTACGAAGAATTTACGCGTTTTCTTATACCTCACGCATAAATTTTTCTGGAGAGCATGGTTTAACCATTCAAGTCACTACGCCTTCTATTGGTGTCGTTAATTCTGCTGAACAAAAATTTAGCCTGAATATTCAACCGCCGAATCCATTTCCTATATCTCCTGTATTGCAAATTACACGTCAAGCCCCAGAAGATGACCCTTTCAATACAGAACTTCTTTTGCCAGAAACACAAAATATTGAAATCATTATTGAATTTCCAGATGGATATAAGCGCCCATTAACAAGAACCACTTTATATGTAGATGGCATGATTGCCGATGAAAATACAACCGAGCCGTTTGATAAGTTCACTTGGGACTTAACGCAATATTCATCCAGCGGGCAACATCAAGTGATGGTAGAAGCAGTAGATACACTTGGCTTAAGCAAAAGCAGTTTGCCGATTCCAATTACAGTGACAGTTATCAAACCACCTAGCGGACCTGTGGCATTCCTTGCGAAATATCGCACGCCGTTAACATTTGGTGCCATCATTTTTGCAGGCTTGGCATTATTTGCAGTTTTGTTGAGCGGACGTTTACGCTTTTTATCTTTGCGGGCGGTGCAAGAAGAACGCCGTGCAGAAAATGACCCACTGACTCAACCAATTCCATTGTTGAAACAAGAGCCTGAAGTGGCAATTGAAAAAAGCAAAAAGCGAAAGACCAAGCCGAAGAAAACAGAAACAGGTTCAAGGTCAGGTAATGAAGCGAGTGCTTCTTTCTTCAGACTTAGTGCAGATGGTCAAGTGGCGGCTGTGCCTCCGATTCCTGTGGCTGAGTCAGAAATCATTTTTGGCACTGACCCTGTGCAATGCACATTGATTTTGGACGACCCATCTATTTCTTCTGTTCATGCACGGCTCAGGCAAACTGACGATGGCGGGTATTTGTTGCTAGATAACAATTCTGTAAGTGGCACTTGGGTCAATTATGAGGCTATCCCCCACGAGGGCTACCGTTTGAGGCATGGGGATATGGTAAACTTTGGTCAATTGGCTTACCGTTTTATGCTTAAAACGCCTCCCACTCCATCATCCCCCAAAGTAATTCAATTGATTGAAGAATGATTCGTACAACGCTTGCTCATTTACATATCGCCGCGCTTAGCCATGCTGGGGCATCTGGCAAAAATAATGAAGACCGTTATGCGGTCTCGTCGTTTCAGATTGCTAAAGATGACCCACGCCCGGCTGTATTCGCTGTGGTAGCAGATGGTATTGGTGGGCATCGTGCAGGTGAGGTGGCGGCGGAGTTGGCTGTTAATTATATAAGTATGCATGTGGCGGAAAGCAATGCCAAAAAGCCGACCAAGATTTTAGAAAATGCGATTCACGATGCCAGCCAAGCGATTGCTTCTCATTCGGCTGGTAAAGAAGACCAACAAGGCATGGGTGCTACTTGTGCTTGCGCTTGGATTATTGAAAATAGACTCTACACCGCCTACATTGGTGACTCACGTCTCTATTTGCTACGGGGAAAATTTATTCAGCGCCTCAGTATTGACCATACGTGGGTGCAGGAAGCCTACGAAAAAGGCATCATTACCAAAGAACAAATGCGTGACCATCCTAATGTGCATGTGATTCGCCGTCACTTAGGCGGGTTGAAATTACCCGAAGTTGATTTTCGTTTGCGCATTGATAATAACGAAACTGATGAAGAATCTGTCAATAATCAAGGTTTTCACCTTGAGCCCGGTGATACGATTCTTTTATGTACTGATGGATTAACCGATTTGGTTTGGGATGATGAGATTCGTGAAACGATTCGTTCTAAACGAGATTTGAAATCTGCCGCAGAGGCATTGGTCAACCTTGCCAATCAACGTGGCGGACATGACAATATCACAGTTGTTTTACTTGCTATGCCAAGAGTCGAAGAGACGGTGCCACGTAAAAGTGTGTTAGGTTGGTTGTTGGGGGATGAATAAGGAAGTTACGAGATACAAGATATGAGTAACGAGTAACAAGAAAAACTTGTTACTCGTTTTTATTACTTGTTACTCATTACTTTTCTTCTCTCTATCTAACCACAATTCTCTATACTTTCTATTCCAATCAATCAAAAATCTTATTGCAATTACAATTCCACCGCCAACTGCAATCCAAAATGCTTCGTCGCGGATGTTGAATAGCCATAACGCGGGCGATGCGAGAATGCCAGCAAATACGCTGGCTCTAGCAGAATGACGAATCGTTAAGACCAGAATCAATAACAAAGCCAAACAAATAAAAAATGCTAAGGGCTGAATTGCTAATAATGCGCCACCAAATGTTGCCAACCCCATGCCGCCACGAAAACCTGCAAACATCGTCCAGCAGTGACCAACCACTGCAAATGTGGCAGTCAATGCAATCACCCAAACTTCACCAGAATATTCTTTTGCTAAATAAGTTGGTACAAAGCCTTTTGCCAAATCTAAAATTAACACAAGAGCACCCCAGCCGAAGCCTGCCTGACGAATCGTATTCGTCGTCGTGGCGTGACCAGACCCAGCATCACGCACATCTACGCCTTTGACAAAGCGCGTAATCCAAATTGAAAATGGAAATGAACCAAATATATAACCGAGAATGGGGAAGAGGAAGTTTGTCATGTTATGTATAACCCCAAAAAACCTGACAGGTTTTATATAAAAAATTTTGTTGTACAATCCATTCATGCCCTTACTGTGGATTTCATTATCTTTCATCATCGGAATCATCCTCGCCAGCATCGTTTCCCTCCCCACATGGGCATGGATTTTAATTTCAATCTTCCTTTTTATTCTTTCCTTCTTTCTTCGTTCAAAATTACCAATTACCAATTACTCATTACTCATTACTCGTTACTTCTTCCTCCCCACAATCTTATTTCTCGGCTCCGCTTACTATCAATTTCGTCAACCAAACATTGATGCCTTTCACATCGCCTTTTATAACGATAGAAATTACGATTTACTCATTACTGGCTATCTTGTCGAGTCACCAGATGTTCGGGATACATACACCAACTTGAAGTTAAGAGTCGAAGCGGTTGATACAGGCGATGGCGATTTACCCGTTGATGGATTCATTCTCGTGCGCGTTTTTCCAAATCAAATCTATGACTATGGTGAGCGCATCAGACTTCGTGGACAGTTGAAGACTCCACCTGAAAATGAAGATTTTTCTTACAAAGATTATCTTGCGCGCCAGAGTATTTATTCCTACGTCACCAAAGCCGAAGTGACTCGCTTGCCCGGCAATAACGGAAACATCGTCACCGCGCAAGTTTACAAATTGAAATTAAAACTTTTACAAAATACCTATCGTTTATTTCAAGA
>JAEURH010000083.1:0-12721 GCA_016789365.1 Anaerolineales bacterium | reverse complement strand
TAATAACGGAAACATCGTCACCGCGCAAGTTTACAAATTGAAATTAAAACTTTTACAAAATACCTATCGTTTATTTCAAGACCCCGAAGCCTCATTATTTGCAGGAATTTTATTTGGCGTAGATACTGGCTTACCGAAAAAATTACAAGAAGCATTTAAGAACACAGGCACAGCGCACATCATTGCCATTTCAGGTTTTAACATTGCGATTATCGCTGGCGTTTTGTTTGCAACCTTCAAATATTTTTTCAACGAACGCACGAGTGCGATATTGGCTGTATGTGGAATCTTTTTTTATACGTTTCTTGTTGGTGGTGATGCCGCTGTTTTTCGCGCCACGCTGATGGGTACTATTTCTATATTTGGTAGACAAACTGGTAGACGCAATGATGGACTCAATGCACTTGGTTTTGTTGCCTTAATCATGACGCTAATTAATCCATTAGTATTATGGGATGTTGGTTTTCAACTTTCATTTTTTGCAACACTTGGTTTAATTTTGTATGCCGAACCATTTTCACAATTTACTGAAAACATCATTGCAAAATTTTCAAAAGGCGATATAAATACATTTACAAAACTTATCAATGAAAACGTTATCTTAACTTTTGCCGCGCAACTCACTACGATTCCTATTATGGCTTATCACTTCAATCGCATCTCATTAATTTCTTTTATCGCCAACCCATTCATTTTGCCCGTTCAACCCGCAGTGATGATACTCGGCGGCTTATCTGTTTTTATTAGTTTAATCATATATCCAATTGGCCAACTCATGGCGTGGTTTGCGTGGGCATTTGCCGCGTACACCATTCGCATTGTCGAATTTTTTGATACAGTTCCAAACGGCGTGATGGTGATAAGTGATACCGCTTCTCAATTAATTCTTTTGATATATTTCCCGCTTCTTTTCTTGACCTTCAACTGGTCAGCCATCAAAGAGCGATTCTTAGCCTCAACCGCCTCGCTCCGCGCCGCCACATTGACAGTTGTTTTCACAATCACATTTGTTTGCATGATTATCTTTTGGCGTTCCTCCGCCACAACAGGTGACAATCGCTTTCACATCATATTTTTGGAAGTCGGTTCGGCAGATGCAGTTTTAATTCAAACACCCGAAGGAAGAAATATCTTAATTAATGGCGGCGCCAGTGCTTCAGAATTATCAGATGAATTGGGCAGAAGGCTTCCATTTTTTTCACCGAAATTAGATTGGTTAATCATTGCCTCCACACAAGAAGACCAACTTTCTGCATTGCCACGTGTACTTGAAAGATACCCGCCCCAAAATGTTTTATTCAGTGGCAATATTCAAGCCTCATTTTCAGCCCAAACATTAGATAAACTTTTTGCAAATGAAAATATCCCCGTCACACGCGCGGAAGCAGGTCAGAGGTTGGAGATAGGTGAAAATTCGTTTATCGAGATTCAGGCAACAGGTGTGCGTGGAAGCGTGTTGTTAATCCAATATCAAAACTTTCGGGCATTGCTTCCTATTGGCATTGATGAATCTACTTATGAAATTTTAGAATTTGGCAATGCGATTGGTGATGTAGATGTTTTGTTATTGGCTGATTCAGGTTATGCGCCATCGAACCCTGCTGATTTATTTGAAAACTTAACCCCGCAATTGGTGATATTAAGTGTCGCGGCTGGCGACCCAAATGGTTTGCCCTCGCAAGAGGTTTTAGATTCGCTGGAAGGTTTTTCTTTGCTTCGCACTGATAGAAACGGCTGGATTGATGTTAGTACCAATGGCTTTGAAATGCGCGTGATTGTGGAGCGTGGGAATTAAGTACCCTTTGATTATTTTTGTGTCTGAGTAAAATAACATTATCAAGTGTCATTCTGAGCGGAGCGAAGAATCTCTTACATACTATTAGAGACCCTTCGTTTCACTCAGGGTGACATTATTTTCAAAGGAGAAAAAATGAAACATTTAAGAGTATTTATTTTTGTATTGGTATTGGCAAGTTTGGCGTGTGGTGCTGGAGATTTAACGTCTTTATTAAACCCATTGCCTAATGATGATTTTTCAAGTAGTTCTAGCGGTTGGGGAACAGGTACTGATAGTTTTAGTTCGGTGGAATATACCAATGGCGGTTTGACCATGCAAGTGTTTGAGCCCTATTATGTTACATGGTCTACACCAGATACTACGGTGTATGAAAATGTTCACATGGAAGTAGATATACAAAACCAAAGCAGTGACGATAAAGCCTTATTCGGTTTTATTTGTAATGAACAAGGTACTACCAATGCGTTTTATTATGTGGGCGTTTCACCTGATGGGTATTATGCTTTCATTAAATCATCAGTGGTGGGCGACGATGTGTATTTGAAAGAAGATTTTTCAGATGTAGTTACTGATAATCTTAGTTCTTTACGACTTGGGTTAGATTGCGCCAACGGTTCAATGACTTTGTATGTGAATGGTCAAGTGATTGATAGTGTGTCTGATTCTTCATATACCAGCGGCTCAGTTGGTTTGTTCTTAGCCACAAATGAAGAACGCAACGGCGCGGCGGCTATCTTTGATAATTTTGTAATGACGAAGTTGGGTGAGTAATTTACGTCATTGCAAGTGCTGATGGTAAGTAACAAAAGTAGGGGCGAGGAAACCTCGCCCCTACTTTTGTTTATAATCAAATAATGAGTTATCTTTTATTAGCAGGTGGCGCAGAATTTGGCGGGCAAATGCGTGAACCTGATTTACAAGCAATTGAATTGGCAGGTGGTTTTGATGCGCCGATTTGCATCATCCCTACAGCCACCGCGCCAGATAATAACCATAAGCGAGCAGGCAATAATGGCATAAGATGGTTTCAAAGTTTGGGTGCGAAAAAAGTTTTTTCTTTAGATGTAATTGATTCAAACTCTGCAAATGATTCTTCACTTGCCGCTTCTGTTCGGACTTCAAAATTGGTCTATCTCCTCGGCGGTTTTCCTCGCTTTTTAGGGGAGACTCTAAAAGATAGTTTATGTTGGGACGCAGTCTTAGATGTTTATCAAAACGGCGGGGTGATTGGTGGAAGCAGTGCTGGGGCAATGGTGTTATGTGAATTTTATTATGACCCGTATGAAAAGAAATTATTGAATGGATTAAATTTAATTCCGAATGCGTGTGTGTTGCCACATCATAATCAGTTTGGTAAAACGTGGGCGAAACAGTTGAGAGAATTATTACCAGATTCTATTTTGCTTGGTATTGATGAAGAAACAGGAATGATTAGCCGGAGTGCGTCGCGCGGAAAAGATGAAACTGATTCTAAATTGTCAAGCGCGACGCACCCTGCCGATTGGCAAGTCTATGGCAAAGGCGAGGTGACGGTATATCGAAGTGAATCAACTGTCAGTGTAGGGAGAGGCGGGAAATTTTCACTGAATGGCATATAACCAAATCGCTCTAGTTGCCGTCCTCGGCGGCTAATTTTAATAACCTTCTGCGCCGAGGACGGCGCAGGAAGCAAAATTAATAGCATATAATCAGCCAAACTGGAGTTGCCATGAAAGACGGTTTGCAAATCACAAAATCGGTTGAAGGCAAGGTGACTATCTTGCATTTGAATGGCGCGTTAGATGCGGTTGGAGAAGAGTCATTGTTGGCTTTTGCGCGTGACGTATATGATGAAGGCGGGCATTTTTTATTGCTTGATTTGGCTGAGGTGGATATTATGACCAGTGCCGGGATGCGTGCATTGCACAAAGTATTTAAGATGTTTACGCCGCGCGAAGAAATGTATAAAGTGCATCATGTTAAGTTATGCCGTGCGCCGCAAGTGTTGTATCAATCTTTGGGGGTGACAGGTTTTTTGCAAAATATCCCCACTTATGAAACGATGGAAGAAGCATTAAGCTCTTTTTCGTAGTTTTCTTAATCAAACTATCATATTGGAATTAGAAAGGTTTTTTAGAATCAGATATTCTAATCAATAGTTATTTTGATTTCTAAAGGAGTAATCCATGACTCATTCATTCAAATCTGTTCCCATCAAATCGTCTGAAATTACGCCAAAAGCAACATATCTTTCACGTCGCGACTTTATCAAAGCGGCGGGGGTGATTGCAGGCAGTGCCGCACTCGCCGCGTGCGCACCCAGCCTCACAGAAGAATCTGAAGCGGATGTTCCTTTTAATCCCGCTTATGTGGATGAACTCGGTGACCCAGCAAATACCTATGAAGAAATTACTTCATACAATAATTATTATGAATTTAGTACCAATAAAGAGGCAGTGAAGCCTTTATCTAAAGATTTCAACCCTAGACCTTGGACGGTGGAAGTGTATGGCTTGGTCAATAAGCCATTGACGTTTGGCATTGAAGATTTGTTGAAATTATTTCCGCAAGAAGACCGCATTTATCGTTTACGTTGTGTTGAAGGATGGAGCATGGTGATTCCATGGCAAGGTTTTACCTTAGCAAGTTTGTTGAATTTAGTTGAGCCAACATCGGACGCGCAATATGTGCGTTTTGAAACCGTATATCGCCCCGAAGAAATGAAAGGACAAGGCAGTGCGTTTTATCCATGGCCCTATAATGAAGGCTTACGCATGGATGAAGCCATGAATGATTTGACGATTCTAGCCACAGGTTTATATGGTGAAATGATGCCGAATCAAAACGGCGCACCGATTCGTTTGGTAGTGCCGTGGAAGTACGGATTCAAATCTATTAAATCAATTGTCAAAATTGAATTAACAAATGAAAGACCAAATACATTATGGAGTACGGTTGCGCCGAATGAATATGGTTTTTATGCCAATGTCAATCCCACCGTTGACCATCCGCGTTGGTCACAGGCTTCTGAAAGACGCATTGGCGAACTCTCTCGTCGTGAGACATTAATGTTCAATGGGTATGGCGAACAAGTGGCTGAAATGTATAAAGATATGAATTTGCAGTTGTATTATTAAATTTCTTTCCCCTCACCCTAGCCCTCTCCCATTGGGGAGAGGGTACTTGACTCCCTTCTCCCTTTTGGGAGAAGGGTTGGGGATGAGGGTCTTTATCTCATGAAATTATTCTCTCGTTACACCCCCTTACAAATTTCAATTCACATCTATGCTTGGTCGGCATTAATTTGGATTGCGATAGAAATGCTCACCAGCAGTTTTTCTATCAACCCGATTCAAGAACTTGAACAACGTACAGGTCGCCATGCAATTACGTTGTTAGTGTTATCTTTGCTTTGCACACCACTCAACATTGTATTCAAATGGAAAGAGCCACTCAAACGCCGTCGCACATTGGGTTTATATGCGTTCATGTACGTTTTCATTCACGTTTTAATTTTCGTAAATTTCGATTACGGCTTAGCATGGAGTCTTATCGTCCAAACCATATTTGAAAAACCATACATCGTCGTTGGTTTCATCGCATTTCTTTTACTCATTCCACTTGCCATCACATCATTTGACATTTGGAAAATCCGCCTCGGCAAAAATTGGAAACGCTTACATCAAATCATTTACCTCATTGCACCACTCGCCGTGTTACATTACGTCTGGAGCAAAAAAGGTGACATCTTGACACTATCAGGCGACATTATCCGCCCTTTGATTTATGGACTCGTTCTGGCGATTTTTCTTATCGTGCGAATCCCTGCTGTAAAAAGATGGTTCGCCTCTTTACCTAGCCGCAGCTTGATTCGTAACCCGAAACCGAATCCTAACCCCGAATCAGATTAGAAAATTCCGCGAAGCAAAAGTAACAAACCAATAATCGCCAACGGAATGCCAACGATTGCGCCAATAATTGTCAAACTAACCACAACACCGGCAATGATTAACACAATCCCTAACACCATTGCTACAAAGCGACCTGTCATTTCTACGATGATGGAAAGTAATTTCCAAATTGCTACAAAGGGCCACCAGACCCAAGAAATTTGTCTTTTTGTTTGAGTTGACATAACAACCTCCGTGTTTTAATTACGCATTCTTTCTCAAAAAGATGCAAAATGAAATAAACTTAAGTACCACTTCAAAAATCAAATAGAAGGACTATAATCACGCCACTATGCCTACAAAAACTAAAAAATCAGAATATGTAATTGAAGAAGAACCTGTCGTTCAAGACCCTGAAAATACCATTACATTTAATCGCAATACGTTCTTTTCTATATTGGTCGTACTTGCCTTTGCTGTTGGGGTTTTGACTGGCTTTTTCCTCTGGGGCTATAACCAGCCTGCTGAAAACGCAAACCAACCATCAGGTCAGGTTGCGGCGGCACCAACACAACAACCACAATATGTTCGTTATGAGATTGCCACCGAAGGCTATCCAAGCTTAGGACCAGATGATGCGCCGATTACGATTGTCGAATTCAGTGATTTTCAATGCCCGTTTTGCAAACGCTTCCACGAAGAAACATATCAAGCATTGTTAGATGCCTACCCCGGGCAGATTCGTTTTGTCTATCGCAACTTGCCGTTGACTTCGATACATCCAGATGCGATGCCTGCGGCAGTGGCTTCGTTGTGTGCGAACGAACAAAATGTATATTGGGAGTATCACGATAAATTATTTAGTAGCACAACTTTAGGAACCGATACTTATATTCAATATGCAAACGAGTTAAATTTGAATATTGATGAATTTACAGCCTGTTTGAATAGCGGAAAATTTGATGCTTTTATTCAACAAGATATGGATTTTGCTTTCAATTTAGGTGTTTCATCTACCCCGACATTTTTCATCAATGGTTTGGCGATTGTCGGTGCGCAACCATTATCAAGTTTTCAAAATATTATTGACAAAGAATTAGCAGGCGAAATTCCTTAGAAGTAAAACGTAAACAAGTAGACAGGTACACAAGTTTTATAAATTCTTGTGTACCTGTTTTCGTATATACCTGTTTACTTTCCTTCCTTAAAACAATTACACAAAATAATTCACAGTGGTAAGATAATAAAAAAACTTCTGCGAGGGAAGCGCGATGAAAAAATTTGTAGCAATTGCTGGCAATATTGGCGTGGGAAAGTCAACGCTTGTCAAAATGCTTTGTGACCAAATGGGGTGGGACCCGTTTTACGAACCCGTTAATCAAAACCCATACCTAGCCGATTTTTATGCCAACATGTCTGCTTGGGCGTTTCACTCTCAAGTATTCTTTTTGAGTCACCGCTTGCGTTCGCATTTCAATTTGGCGCAACATCCTAATTCTGTGATTCAAGATAGAAGTGTATATGAGGATGCTGAAATTTTTGCTCACAATTTATATAAGCAAGGTAATATTTCAGACAGAGATTATCAAACCTATCGTGATTTATACGAAACAGCGATTCAATTTTTACCCCCACCTGATTTGGTAATTTATCTGCGTGCTTCAGTTGAGACGTTACAAAGCCGTATTAGTCAACGCGGGCGTGATTATGAACGCACGATTTCGTATGATTATTTACAAAACTTAAATGATTTATACGAATCATGGATTGAAAACTTTACGCTTTGCCCCGTGCTGGCTGTGCCTGCTGATGATTTAGATTATGTGGCACATAATGGTCACTTGCGATTAATCGCTACAAAGATTGATGAGAAATTAACTGGCAAAGAAGAAGTGGTTTTTGAACCAGAAGAAGTTGCTAGAGCGGCGGAAGATTAGTTTGAGTTACAAGTTTAAATGTTTGAAGGTTGGAATAACTTTCCAACCTTCAATTTTTTTAACCTTCAAACTGCTAACTTTATAACTTGCAAACTCAAGCTTTCCCTAACACCATCGCCAACAACGCCATTCTGACGTACAACCCATATTCCATCTGACGAAAATATGCGGCGCGCGGGTCATCATCAAAATCAGTGCTAATCTCACCCACACGTGGCAACGGATGCATGACAATCATTTCTTGTTTTGCTGATTTCATAATTTCAGGGTCAATCACATACGCGCCTTTGACCTTTTCATAATCGGCGGGGTCTTCAAAACGTTCTTTTTGTACACGGGTCACATACAAAACATCAGTCTCAGGTAAAACTTTTTCAAGCGATGTAAATTCTGCTTGTGGAATTTTTTTCTCCCCAATTTCATCCATCACTTCTTTTGGCATTTTCAAAATTTCAGGCGAGACGTAATTCAGTCTGATGTTTGTAAACATGGATAACAATCTTGCTAATGAATGCACCGTGCGACCATATTTCAAATCACCAAGCATGGTGACGGTCATGCCGTCTACTTGACCTGCGCCGAGTTCTTCATAAATCGTAAATATGTCTAACAAGGCTTGTGTGGGATGTTCACCAACTCCATCACCTGCATTGATAATTGGTTTCTTCGCCGCTTTTGCCGCAATCGCCGCGGAGCCAGTTTCAGGGTGACGTAACACAATCACATCGGCATAACATTCTAAAGTGCGGATTGTATCTGGCAAACTTTCACCTTTGGATACTGATGAATATTTCACTTCATTAATCGGAATGACCGAGCCGCCTAATCTTTCCATTGCGGCAGTAAATGATGATGATGTTCTGGTAGATGGCTCATAAAATAAATTTGCTAAAATTTTTCCTTTGAGCAAATCAAATGTTCCGACTCTTTCAACCATTCCGCGCATTTCGTGTGCGACACCGAAGATATACTCTAAATCTTTACGATTGAATTGTTTAACAGAAATAATATCCTTTCCATACCATTCGGCATGTTTGTTTTCACCAAACGGTAAGTGAAGGGATTGGGAATTTGTGGGCATAGTTACTCCTTTAGTAATTTGTAATTAGAGAATTGAGTGTCATTTTTCAAATAAATAATTTGCCAATGGAAAAATATTAATCAATGGTTCTTCGTAAGGATGAACTTTTTTAATCACTTTTATCGCTTCATTGACTAACTCACGCTTGCAATTGACTTCGAGTTTATATTCTGCTACTTCGCTGATTTCTCCAACTTTTCCTTCAAACGGATTTGCTCCTTCGGTTGGGCGGAAGAATCCGCGCACGGGAATCAAAGCAACACAATGGTCATAATTTCCAATCACGCCTACACCGATTTTTGCCAATTCATCGCGGATGTTTAAGGCATGGTCTTGTGGTACGAAGATTTCAAGTTTTACATCTGTAAAGTTTTGCATGGTTCCTCTTTTGTAGGGGCGAGGTTTCCTCGCCCGATAATGGGCGCGATGACCGCGCCCCTGCATGTTACATTAAGAAAAAACCTGACAATAATTTGTCAGGTTTTGATTTTATAAAGGCGTTTCGTCATTTAATCCATTCGCGGCGGCGATTTCTTCAAACATAATTTCGATTTCATCTAAGAAATGGTCTAAGCCTTGCACATGCTCCATAAATCCATCACCGAGTAAGCCTAAAGCGTTACAAGCATTTTGCCAAAATTTGAGATGGTCGCCGTTAAGCGTCTGAATAGATAATGTCCAAGTCCACAACACAAGCCACACGGAGGTCAGAGGCGTTTCACTCGCGAGCATGGCTTTGATGGCTTTGTCATAATAATTCAAGCGTGTGATGTGAATCGATTCATCTATATTTTGTTTTGTTACTGCTACTTGATAAGCAGACTTCCAATCTGAAAGCCAATTTTTGATTTGGTCTGGTTCAATTTTATTTGCGCCAAGCAAACCATACACACCCGCCACCATGCCAGGTTTTTGTGCGGCTTCGGCGCGCGCGGGAAAATCCAGCAACAACCTGCGATGATAAATTGGCTCGCCATTTAATTCGGCAATGGCATTGATGGCATTGAACAATGACTGTAAATAAATTTTAATTTCTTTCGGGCTTGCTTCGCCATCAAATTCAGAAATTTCAAACCAAATATTTCTTGCATTGGTTAACAAAGTTTGGCATCGTTGTAAAGTGAGTGCGGGTTGTTCAAATTCAAAACCTGCGCGTAAACTGGCTTGCACAAAGTCAAAAAATTTTTCGCGTTCATATAACAACATTGGGTCATAGACTTCGTACCCAAGCCATGGGTCGCCGCGCAATTCACGCGGAGATTTGAAATTATCTTTTGAACGATGAATAATATCTAAATGAAAATCAGGCGTGAGTTTTTTGAACTCGCGTTTTATTTTTGGTTCGCTTTTATGAACGAACACTAAATCAATATCGGCGGTGCCACCGAGCATGGGGTCGTTGGTTAATAATGAACCTGTTAGATACGCCGCAATGATATTGGAATCGTTATATGCCCGTTCTTGAACGGTTTCTTTTGCAATACGGAGTAATGATTCACGAGTAACGCGCATACATTCCTTTTTTATTTTTACCACAGAGAACACGGAGACCACAGAGATTCTTTTTGTTTCCTCCGTGAACTCTGTGCGCTCTGTGGTGAAAGAATCATTTCATCGGTAAACTTGCTTGAAACGGTGTTAGACCTAATGTTTCACGAATTTTATTTTCAATCAACTTAATATGTTCTGTGTTTTGAATAATATTTAATTCATTTGAATCAATTTTCAAAACAGGTGTATGGTCAAATGGCTTTGAGAAAAAATCATCATAGGCTTGATTCAATTCATCAATATAATTTCGTTCCATTTGTCTTTCATACGGTCTATCACGAAATGCAATGCGATTCATTAATGTATCGGTGCTGGCTTGTAAATATACCAACAAATCGGGCTTTGGAATTTTTTCACCTAATGCTTCATGCACGCGATGATACATATCTAACTCATCGCCTTTCAAATTGATACCTGCAAACAAAGCATCTTTTGCAAACGTATAATCTGAAATTAAATTTTTCCCTTCGGCTAATACTTTTGGCACATTATTGTTTTGTTGATGATAACGACTCAACAAAAAGAAGATTTGAGTTTGAAAGGCATAACGCGCACGGTCGCCGTAAAAATCAGAAAGGAACGGATTTTCTTCAAAAACCTCCAATAAAACTTCCGCATCAAATGAATTTTGTAACATGCGAGCCAGCGTTGTTTTCCCAACTCCGATGACTCCTTCAATAGCGATATACATAAATTAAGCATACCATAAAAATTTTTGACGATATAAAATGCCCCTTGTGGGTATAATTTATTTATGACACGCATTTGCATCACGCCGTTTGTGCAAGGCACGGGTGGCATGGCATCGTTCCGTCTGAAATTTGAAGCGGGATTAAAAAAACGCAATATAGATGTGACCTATCGTTTAGATGATTCTTTCGATGCGGCTTTGGTCATTGCTGGCACACGCTTCATCCCTGACTTGAAGCGGGTCAAGCGCCGCGGCATTCGGCTTGTGCAAAGGTTAGACGGCATCAACTGGGTGCATCGCGTGAAATGGTCAGGGATTCGATACACAACTCGTGCTATTTATGGAAATTTTATGCTTTCACTGATTCGCAATCGCTTTGCGGATAGAGTCATTTATCAAAGTCAATTTATCAAAACTTGGTGGGAAGATTGGTACGGCGTTGCAAACAAACCATCGCAAGTGATTATCAACGGCGTGGATTTAGACATTTACACGCCAAATGGCGAGCATGAAAGACCAGATAATGTCTATCGAATGTTATTGCTGGAAGGCAGTCTTGCTCGTGGATTAAATTCAGGCTTATTTCATGGCGTTGCCGTTGCAGAAAGACTTGCCGAAAAATTTCCAATGGAAGTAATAGTCGCTGGCACAGTGGATGAACAAACTCAACAAAAAATTAACTCCGTGCTCTCTGTGTCCTCTGTGGAAAAAAATCTTTCTGTAAAATTTTTAGGAACTGTGTCACGAGAAAAAATTCCGCATTTGATTCGCTCATCACATCTCATGTATTGTGCAGAAGTAAATCCGCCCTGCCCAAATTCGGTGATTGAATCTCTCGCATGCGGATTACCTGTCATTGGTTTTGATAGCGGCTCGCTAAAAGAATTAGTTGGTGAGTCTGCTGGAGTCATTGTTCCGTATGGAGCAAATCCGTGGAGATTGGAAACACCAGATATTTCAGCGTTGGCATCGTCAGCCGAGAAAATATTGCAGGAACAGAATCAATTCAGAACGTCCGCAAGGAAGCGGGCTGAATCAGAGTTTGGTTTAGATAAAATGGTCACGTCGTATCTTGATGTGTTGCTCGGATGATTATCTTATTTGTTCATTTGGCATCGCATGGGGATAAATCCCCACTACAAATACAAAGGCGACTGAAGTCGCCTATCCCGCTTAAGCGGGATTTGTAAACATAGCACGGACGTTCACGTTCGTGCGGGCATGGCAATAAATTAATTTTGAATGGAGATTTACATGGATAAAGAAATTCACAAATTTTTATTAAAACATTTGCAAGGCATCATGCAAAATGATATTGCTTCTTATCACGAAACCACATCTGAAGATTTAACTTTATACGAATGGTGGGTCACACCACATCGGTTAGATGGTTTGCCATTTCATGAATTTATGATGACCTCAAATGCTGAACGTGGTGCAGTCTTTGGCGCAGAAGAAACTGGCAAGACTCGTTTTGATTTATCGAATTTACATATTCAAAGATATGGCGACACAGCCATTGCAAGTTATACATTATTAATTAGCACATCATCCAAAGATGGTGTGAAAGTTGCTTCACATAATGAATCTCGTGTAATTGTAAAAATAGATAATAAGTGGAAAGTTGTGCATGTGCATAAATCGCCAGCCTATTCTGCACCGCATGTTGGATAACTGAACACTGAACACTGAATACTGAATACTGATAACTAATGAAAAACTCCTACAACTTCCTCTGGCTCTCGCTCGCATTATTCCCATTACTTGCGCTTACATTCATGTTATCCGTCCCCG
>JAEURH010000082.1 GCA_016789365.1 Anaerolineales bacterium | reverse complement strand
GGTAAGTCAATTCGTTTGTTGCGTCCTTATAAATTATTTGCAAATGAGCGTGAAATTATGGATGAAGCATTTCCTGGGGATGTGGTTGGGATTCCGAACAACGGTATTTTAGGCATTGGCGATACATTGTATACAGGTGAACCTGTTGAATTTTCTGCTATGCCGCATTTTCCGCCTGAGCATTTTGCGCTGTTAAAGAATGTGGACTTAAGCAAACAAAAACAATTTACAAATGGATTGCATCAATTGGAAAAAGAGGGAGGTGTGCAAGTATTTTATAATGTCAATGCTTTTAAGCGTGAACCAATTTTAGGCGTGGTAGGGAAGTTGCAGTTTGATGTAGTTCAAGCCCGCTTGGAAATGGAATATAACGTTGCTACTGAACTTGAGCATCTTCCGCATACATTTGTGCGCTGGGTAGATGGACCAGAACATGTCCTTAAAAATCTAACCTCGCGTGCAGATGAATTGTGTGCGCGTAATTCACAAAATCAATTGGCAATGTTTTTTACTACGAACTATTTGCTTAAGTATTATGCTGAAAAATATCCAGAATTAAAGTTTACAGAAATGTAATGAGATAAACGGCTTATTTTTTATCTTAGATATTAAGGTGAATGAGTCTATCCTTGATTTTTACCGAAAAAAAATTGAAATAATCTTTAATCCAATCAATTGTTTGTTTCTGATATATAAAGACATGGGTAGGGTCGTTTTTGTAGTACCAACTTTCAAAATCAATATTGGGCTGGTAAAGATGCGTCATGCAAAATAAACTTCCGCGTGGTTTTAAAATCTTTCTTAATAAACCAAATTCTTGGCTTGGGTTACGGAAGTGTTCAATCACTTCACAACACACAATATAGTCATAAGTTTGAGTGAGCAACTCTGGGTGATTATGAAAAAACGGGTCATATTGTTTAATCTTATAACCTTGTTTTTCTAATAAATAAGAAATAACAGGTCCAGTGCCTGCGCCAAAATCTAATCCGAGATGCGTAGGTAGATAATTTTTTAGGACTGCCTGTGTAATTGGAGAGACAAATTGTTGATACTTCTTATCTTTTATATCATTGTTGTGAAATTCATATCTCTTTTTTTCATCAGATGGGTGTAGAAAAGAATGCTTCCCTCGAAAAATGCCACCGCAATTTTCACATAAAAAGAAATCAGACTTATAAATAGAACCTGCGGAGTGGCATAATGGGCAAATTGAATTTTCTGGAATTTTCATAAATTACTACAATTGTGTTAACTAAAGAGAGAATTACTAATTGATAGTAATTCTCTCTTTAGTGGTAATTCCTATTATGCTTTACTCAACGTTACAAAAATCATTGGGCGACGTTTGGTTTGTTGATGCAAATAACTTTTGACGGCGTTGATAATATCTTTTTCATCGTCAAAGCCATTTTCGTGAATTAAATTATTGACAAGTTCTTGCACATCTGGAATTAACGTTTCAGCGTCTTCAGGGGAAACAAAACCGCGTGTGATAATTTCTGGCTCTTGTAACAAACGCCCAGTTAACTTATCAAGGCTGATATCAATAAGCATAATGCCGTTGCGGGCTAGTTGACTTCGTTCTTTCATTACGCCGTGGTCAATATCACCAATTGATTCACCAGTGACGAACACATAATCACCGGGAATTCTTTCGCCTAACAAAACTTTGTTACCGACCAATTCCACTATTTGACCATTTTCTACCACAACTGTGTTTTCTTTTGGAATGCCTAATTCTTGAGCCAATTCTGCATGGCGCATTAACATGCGAAGTTCACCATGAATTGGTAAAAAGTGTTTTGGTTTAACAATATTAATTAATAATTTTTGTTCTTCTTGCGCGGCATGACCAGAAACATGAATTGGTGCTACGCTATCATCCACTACTTTCGCGCCTCTTCTTAACAGACGGTTGATTGTTTTACTGATAGTTTCTTCATTGCCCGGAATTGGGTGTGATGACAATACAATCGTATCGTCTTCTTTCAAATCAAATTGGCGATTCGTTCCAGTAGATAACCTGCCGACGATGGAAGAAGGTTCGCCTTGTGAGCCTGTGCACATAATTGCCACTTTATGATTTTGCATTTTTTGCGCTTGGTCAATCGGCACAATTAACTCATCAGGAATTTCAAGGTAGCCCATTTTACGCGCAACTTTAACGTTATCTACCATACTTGTGCCAGCAAATGCTAGTTTACGTCCGCTTTTTTCGGCGGCATCAGCCACTTGTTGCACACGTGAAATTAATGAAGCAAAGGTAGCAACGATGACGCGACCTGGTGCGTCTGCAAATACTTTATCAAATGCAGGACCAATCACAGACTCAGACGGAGTCCAACCTGGTCTTTCGGCATTGGTTGAATCGGATAGCAACAAATCCACACCGCGTGTGGCAAACTCAGCCAGTTTTGCAAAGTCAGTTGTCCAACCGTCCACTGGTGTATGGTCAAATTTGAAATCGCTCATGTGAACGACAAGACCTGCTGGGGTTGTGATGCCAAGCCCAACCGCGTCAGGAATCGAATGGCTGACATGAAAATACTCAACGGTAAATACGCCAATTTTGGATGTTTCACCTGCTTGTACAGTTTTGAATCGAGCTTTATCAACATTATTTCTTAATAACTTGCCTTCAATTAATCCACGCGTTAATGGTGTGGCATAAATAGGAACAGGAAAATCTTGAATGAAATGTTGAATGGCACCAATATGGTCTTCGTGACCATGTGTAATGACCAATGCCCGTACTTGTCCCGCTCTCTTCTTTAAATATTCATAGTCTGGGATGATGTAATCAACACCCAGCATATCATTTTTCGGGAACATAATACCCGCATCAACAACAATGATTTCGCCTGCGAACTCATACGCCATCATGTTTTTTCCCACTTCGCCCAAACCCCCGAGCGGGATAATCTTTAATTTATTTTTCTTGCTCATATAGTTTGTATAAACCTCACTACTTTAAAATTTTTATACCGCTTTTGCGGTTAAGAGTTAATGTGAAACTTTCAAAAAACATAGCCACAGAGAACACAGAGACATCAGAGAGTTTTTTGAGATTTTTCTCAGTGAACTCTGTGCGCTCTGTGGCTAAATAGATTTTCTCCCACAAACAAAAATCCTTCGCTGACTTGCTCGCGAAGGAATCGGTAGGGTCTAACTCGATAATTCTCAAACAAAACTGCTGAATTCAGCAGGGAAAGTCAACTTAACTGTGGTGAGTATAGCAGGGGGCAGGGGATTTGTCAAAGAGAGGATTGATGTTTGACATACATCTCTGTCTCCTGTAAACTCTATTCATCGTATCTAACTAGTTTAATAGATGAGGTTTGACATGAAATCTAAAGTTCAGATTTATTTCGCATTTACTTTATTTTTGTCTGCCTGTGGCTCTTCTGCAACACAGGAATCCAATTTAACCGAGTTGCCTCCTGTTACTTCAACTTCATTATCTTCCACTACTCCAACTTCAATACCTGAAATTCTTCCAACTCCTGCATCAACCTCATTGTTCAATTCGAGAGTACTTGCAACCATAAAAATTTTCAAAGAACCTGACGAAATGGTTTTTGTAGACGGATATCTCTGGACAAAAACAGCCGATGGACATCTAATCCAAATTGACCCAGCCACAAATACAATAACTGCTGATATCAAAGTGGATACAACGACTGATAATTTTCATTATTGCCAAGGGCTTGGTACAGATGGTAATCATATTTGGGTATGCTCTGCAGGTGGCGATTTAGATATTCGAACCACAGACATTATGCGCGTTGACCCAGAATCTAAAAGTATTGTTGAAACCATTAAGATCAATAAAGTTTTTGATCAGCTAGATTTGCCGTTTTTTCGCAATCAAATCTGGGTACTAACAGACAATGGTAATAAGTTGGCTGGGATTGATGCAAGTACTAATGAAACATTAAATTCAATGGATCTTGACGCTCGATGTTTTCAACTGACAGCAGTAGATAACTTTTTATTCGCATCCTGCAAATTGGATAACGTGATACTTCAAATTGATGTTGAGAAAATGGAAGTGACTGCACAAGCAACTCTTAAGAGCCCCGGTGTTATCGCAGGAGACGAGAAAGGCATATGGGTTGCATTAGATAATTCAATTGTACGACTCGAACCAAACACCTTGAACCCAGTGGCTACATTTACAAACTTACCTAGAATTGGTTCGTCAGGTGATATTTTCGTAACAAAAGAGGCAGTTTGGGTTCGTCAAGAAGATAACTTTTTATATCGAATTGACCCTGCCACGAATCAAATTATTGAGCAAATTGTTGTAACTGAAAAATTAGCTGGTGGCAGTGTATTAGTCACAACTGACTCAATCTGGATTACTGCTTATGATGATAATCTCTTGATGCGACTCAGTTATAAGTAATAAATAAGTTTGACATCTATACATCACTCATGTAAACTCCATACATGGATATTGACCTCGACCTTTACCGTCACGAAATCCGTATTTCGTCCAATCCCCTCGTCCGTCTTTCTGCAATTGATGTTTCGCCCGAAAGCCCCAAGCGCACCATCGTTTTTATTCACGGTTTCGGTGGCAAGGCTGAACAGTGGGGTTATCAAATGCAAAAATTTGCAATGGATAATCGAGTCATTGCATTGGATATTCGTGGGCATGGACTCTCCGACAAACCTTCTACTGGATATGACATGCCGCGCATCCAACTTGACTTGGAAACTGCTCTTGCTCAGTTGAAAGTTTCTACTCCCTTCATCTTAATCGGACATTCTTTCGGCGGGGCAATTGTCACTGAATATGCACTTAATCATCCAGACCATATTGAAAAATTAATTTTGATTGCAACAGCAGGGGAATTTAAGTTAGCACCACTTTTGAAATTTGCATTGAAACTCCCTTCCACCGTTTTAAGATTGATTGGTCCATTTACGCGCAAATGGTTACATGCACCACCTCATGCACTTAAAGAATATTATCGAGATAACATGTCACAGTGGGTGGGCTGGGGAAAATTTGAAAAACTAGAAGTGCCAACCATGGTCATTCGTGGGCATCGTGACTTTGTTTTCGATAGACCCTTGTTTGAAAAAGTAGCCAAATCCATTCCGGGCGCAGAAGATGTTGACGTGCGCACATCAGGTCACATGGTCATGTTAGAGAGGCGCGCCGCGGTTGACCGAGCCATTGAAAACTTCCTCAAAGGTGAATCTAAAAAATCATGGCGAGATAAATCTTTTGTTGCACCCAAAACGCAACGCGATGAATTAAAACGTCAGCGCGTTTGGCTGAATGAATATGAAGAAGGCGTGCCATACACAGTGGATGTGCCGCGCATTGCAGTGCATCAATTGTTGCGTTCGTCTGTCAGAAGATTTCCAAACAATGCGGCAGTTTATTTTGAAGGCGCAAAACTTAGTTATCGCAATTTGAATTACGAAGTGAATAAATTTGCCAATGCTTTGTTAGCACAAGGGATTGGTAAAGGTGCGCGCGTTGTTTTGTTATTGCCGAACATTCCGCAAATGGTTATCGGATTTTATGGCGCAATGAAAGCAGGCGCAGTTGCTGTTTTGACTCCACCTGTCACAGAACCCGAAGAATTGATTCGTCAAATCAAAGAGACAGATGCCAGTGTGTTAGTGACGCTTTCAATGTGGGCAGGCTTAGCAAAACAAATTAAAGATGCAACACATGTGCCAAATATTGTTTTAACAGACCCTGCCGATTATTTGCCTCTGCCGATTCGTTTAATTTCAAATTGGCGCAATCGTGATTTCAAATTATCAAATGCTTTATTATGGCGACGTTGGTTGAGTGGACAAGATAAAAAATCCCCAACTATAGATGTCGCCCCAGAAGATTTAGCCGTGATTATTTACACAGGTGGCACAACGGGACAATCTAAAGGTGTGATGTTATCGCATCGCAATTTGGTGGCAAATGCTTTGCAAACTCGGCATTGGTTACCAACTGCCATTGAAGGCAAAGAAAGATTATTATGCGTTGTACCATTCTTTCATAGTTATGGATTAACTACCGCATTGAATGTGCCTGTCTCGATTGGTGCGTCTATGATTTTGAAAGCACAATTTCAAATTTTAGATGTATTGAAAACTATCAAAAAATATAAGCCAACGATTTTCCCTGGTTCGCCGAATATGTATGTGGCGATAAATAATTTCAAAGGCGTAAGAAAATATGGGATTAGTTCTATCAAAGCCTGTATCAGCGGTTCTGCTCCGCTTCCAGTAGAAGTGCAAGAAGCCTTTGAAAAATTAACCAAAGGAAAACTAGTGGAAGGCTATGGATTAACAGAAGCAAGTCCAGTTACGCATGCCAACCCATTAAATAAAAATCGTAGAATCGGGACGATTGGTGTACCAGTTCCATCTACCGAAGCCGCAATTGTAGATTTGATGACCAGTAGCAAAGAAGTGGAAACAGGTCAAATTGGTGAACTTGCGATTCGCGGACCTCAAGTGATGATGGGCTATTGGAAAAATGAATCTGCAACCAAAGAAGTATTAACCAGTGATGGTTGGTTATTAACAGGTGACGTTGCTCAAATGGATGAAGAAGGTTTTTGTAGAATCATCGCGCGTAAAGCCGATATGTGGTATCCAGAAAAAGGCGGCAAAGAACCAGCCTTCCCAAGAGATGTGGAAGAAGTGATTTATGAAATTCCACAAATTAAAGAAGTGGCGGTTGTTGCTGTGGCGGGGCATCCATTTGCATTTATTATTGGTGGTAGAGAAAAGCCTAGCGCAGAATCTGTGATTGCGTATTGCAAACGCAGGTTGCCACCGCATCTCGTTCCACGCTTTGTGATTTTCATGGATGAATTTCCACGCACGTTTATAGGCAAAGTATTGCGAAGAGAATTAGCAAAACGCTATGGGAAAGAAATAGCGAGTGAGTAAAAATTTTTAACCACGAAGGTCACGAAGTGTCACAAAGGATTTAATAAAAACTTTGTGACCCTTTGTGGTAATTAAGAGTGAATAATGGAATTAAAAACAAATAACATCATGTATCAAAGCATGATGCTGAACGACAATCAAAAAGTAAATTATGTAACACAAGGAGAGGGTGAACCGATTGTTTTGGTGCATGGTCTTGCCGCATCATTGCATGATTGGGATGATTTACTGCCTGAATTATCAGATGCGGGCTACCAAAGTTTTGCGCTGGATTTATTAGGACATGGCGAAAGCGAAAAACCAGCAGACTTTAATCAATATACATTTCAGAATATCTATAAAAATTTTTCCGATTGGCTTGATGCACTAAATATCACAAAACCTTTTCCATTAATTGGTCACTCATTGGGCGGGGCGTTGTGTTTGCAATATGCTTATTATCATCCGCAAAAAGTTTCTTCCCTTGTTTTAATCAATCCGTTTTATGATGTGCATCAACTTTCAAAAACAATTCAAATGTTTTTTCGCACGCCGTTGTTGAAAACAAATTTTCTTGAAGTCACGCCCTATCGCTTGTTTCGATTTTTTGTGGATGTGAGCAGTTTCAATTTTTATATTGGGCATCGTGAGACTCATATTTTGCCAGAACATATTCGATATCAAACCGCATTGGACTATACCCGCGCTTCGACAGGCATTTACAATATTCCGCGCACGCTTCCTAACTTGACCTCAAACTTGGTCATGCTCCATCAACCGACTTTACTCTTGTACGGCGCACGTGACCAGACGTTAAGTGAAAAATCATTTTTGAATTTAGGAAAAATGATTCCAAACATAAAAGGGATTCATTCATTTCATTTATGCGGGCATGTGCCACATCAATGTCATCCTGAGAAATTGAATCCACATGTGATGGAGTTTTTGAAAAATTTTGGAGTCAATCAGCTTGCTGATTGATATAAAACGGGAGCAAGCTCACTGACTCCAGATTAAATAAAAAGTTGTTGAAACAGAATCAACTATAAGTCAAGGGGGAGGCGGTACTTTTGTCACGAAATTTTAAGATTTGAAACTCTTGTCAACATCCAGTGAAAGTGCTAAAATGCCGAACACTTTTAGCCATATATACGGGGATGCAGTGCTGTAACGCCCATATCTGGCTGATACATCTGTTCTAATAATGGAGCCTATTTCGGATGCGTTGTCCGTATTGTAAACACCACGACTCAAAAGTTTTGGATACTTCTCACGACAATCATGGCGGGATTCGCCGACGGCGCGAGTGTTTGAAGTGCCGCCAGCGTTTTAGTAGTTATGAACGCCCGATTTTGGCGGTGCCGTTGTTGATTAAGCAAGATGGCACACGTGAAGAGTTTGACCGCGAGAAATTGGCAAGAGGTATTCGGATTTCATGTGTGAAGCGACCTGTTTCTGCGGCTGATATTGAGCGAATGATTGGTCAGGTTGAGGCGAAATTGCAAAAAATGGGCAAGTCGGAAGTTTCTTCTCGTATTGTTGGTGATTTGGTGATGGAAAGTTTGAAAGAGGTTGACCAAATTGCTTATGTTCGCTATGCAATTGTGTATTTAGGTTTAGATGATTTGAAATCCATCCGCACTGAAATTGACCAGTTGTTAGATGATTAAGTTAAGACGAAGGCATCCCCTGTAATAAGGGGAAGTGTCTTTGTCTTTTTGTTTATGCAAGAGCCTTGCCACAGAGAACACAGAGTTCACAGAGATTTTTAAAAAGGTTTTCTCAATTTTCTCTGTGACTTCTGTGGCGAGAGAAAAGTTTGAAGATAAATTAATTTTATGAGGAGAGTGTCACATGGTCACAAAATCTGCTGAAACCAAAGTTGTGAAGAACGGACTTCTTCCAACGCCACCCATGCCGAAGGATTTGCCAAAAGCGAATTTAACGGATAATGCGCGTCAGGTATTGATGAAGCGTTATGTACGGCGTGGTGATGATGGCAAACCTGCTGAAAATGTCGAAGAGATGTTTTGGCGTGTTGCTTATCACGTTGCCAAAGTGGAAGAAGAATGGAATGATGATGTTCAGAAACGAACTATTGAGTATTATCATTTGTTATCCAGCAAAAAGTTTTTTCCAAACTCTCCAACTTTTACTGGCGCAGGGACTCCGCTTGGTCAATTGGCGGCATGTTTTGTTTTGCCAATTACAGATGACATGGGCAGACATTCTGCGGGTATCTTCCAAACCTTACGCGATGCCGCATTGATTCAGCAGACAGGCGGCGGAAATGGTTTTTCATTTTCACGCTTAAGACCAGCAGGTGCAATGGTGCAAACATCGGCAGGCAATGCTACTGGACCTGTAGGATTCTTACGAGTGTATGACCATGCTTTTGGTGAAATTGCACAAGGCGGAACAAGACGCGGTGCCAATATGGCGGTCTTGCGCGTTGACCATCCAGATGTGGAATCGTTTATCACTTGTAAGATTAACGAAAATCAAATTACGAATTTCAATATTTCAGTTGGCATTACCGATGCCTTTATGCAAGCCGTGAAAGATGATAAAGAATGGGCGTTACGCTTCCCTGATTTAACTGAGATGAAACAAAAAGGCTTCAATGGCACACTTGAACAAGCCGAAGCCGCTGGAATCAAAATCAATACCTATAAAACAGTCAATGCGCGTGAGTTGTTTAATAAAATCGTCAAGCAAGCCCATCACAATGGCGAGCCAGGCGTGTTGTTCTTAGATGCGGCAAACAGAAGTAACCCTGTGCCACATTTATATCCATTAGAAGCGACCAATCCATGTGGCGAGCAATGGCTTGGACCGTATGAAAACTGCTGTTTAGGTTCAGTCAACTTAAATGAACACTGCGGACCAGACGGAACAGTTGATTGGGAATTGTTACGCCAAAGTGTGGTGACGGCAACTCGTTTCTTAGATGATGTGGTCGAAGCCAATGCCTATGTACCTGCTGTGCCACAATTGACCGAAGCCGCACACAATGCCCGCCGTATTGGACTTGGCATTATGGGACTTGCCGACTTGATGTACCACGTGGGTGTACGTTATGGTTCAAAAGAAGGGCAAGAGTTCGGTGCACAAGTGATGGAATTTGTTCGTTATCACGCCATGATGACCAGCATTGAACTTGCCAAAGAACGTGGTGCATTCCCTGCCATTGAAGGTTCTATTTACGATAAGAAAAATATGAAATGGACTGCGCCGAAGAGTATTATCAAGTATGAGAATAACTGGAACATGCCGAAAGTGAGATGGGAAGCGGTTGTGGATGGAATCAAAAAACATGGCATCCGCAATGCCGCTCAAACCACAGTCGCGCCGACTGGCACCATCGCAACGGTTGCAGGTTGTGAAGGCTATGGTTGTGAACCTGTGTTTGCACTCGCTTATATTCGTCACGTCAATGACAATGGCAAAGATTTGAAACTCACGTATGCCAGCCCACGTTTTGATGAAGCGTTAAAGAAACTTGGGCTTGGCGAAGAGAAACGCCAAGAAATTGTGGAGCAAGTGATGCACGATGGCACCTGCCAAAACATTGCTGAAATTCCACAAGCCATTCGCGATACGTTTGTTGTTTCGGGTGATGTAACAGCCGAAGAACATGTGCGTATGCAAGCCGCTTTACAAGCCTTTGTAGATAATTCACTTTCAAAAACTGTAAACTTTTTTGAAGATGCAACCGAAGCCGATGTTGCTACGGCGTATCAACTGGCTTGGGAATTAGGTTGTAAAGGAATCACAGTGTATGTGACTGGCTCACGCGATAAAGTTGTGTTGGAGACAAAAGCCACTGCGGATAAAAAAGTGACGCCTCCATCTACGGTGACAGTTGCTCCTGCTCAACAAGCATCATCTCCCATCTGGCATGATACAAAGAAACCTCGCCCCAAAGCATTGACCGGGAAAACGTACAACATCGAAACTCCCGTTGGCAAAGCATTTATCACCATCAATGAAAACGGCGGAGCACAACCGTTTGAAGCGTTTGTCAACACTGCCAAAGCAGGTTCTGAAATTGCGGCAGTCTCCGAAGCGATTGGGCGTTTGATTTCATACATCTTACGCATGGCATCCCCAATTGCACCCGTTGACCGTATGCGCGAAATCGTTGTGCAACTCATCGGTATCGGTGGCGGACGTTCACTTGGATTTGGACCCAACCGCGTGCGTTCTTTGCCTGATGGCATTGGTCAAGTTTTAGACGGTTACTTGAATGAGAAAAACGGAATCGCTGTTGAAGAAGTAAAAACAAACGGAAACGGAAGCCATACTGAATCTTCTTCACCGAAAATGAAAATCGGTGACATCTGCCCCGAATGTGGCGAAGCCGCAGTAGTCAATGAAGAAGGTTGCCGCAAGTGTTATGCCTGTGGGTTTAGTGAATGTTAGTGTAAATGAAACTTCCGAGGTCTTTAAGACCTCGGAAGTTTTTGCATAGGATTAATATGAACAAAATAGCATTCTATTGGTCAGGTATCGTTGGTGTAATTTCTGTTGCTTGGCAAGTGTTCACCTATTACATGCGTTTTGGAAAATTCAACGAGTTTGCTGGCATCACAGAGTATGTCATGTTCTTCTTAGCAGGCACGCTCGGCGGCTTGATTTTGATTTTCTTCCTCAACCGTCAAGAAACAATCAAAGGTTGGTGGGTTGTGATGATAGCCTTTGCATCCGCAACGCCAGTAGCGATGATTTTCATGCTCGGCGGTGGCTTGCTTGGCTTTATCGGCACGTTAATATTTCCACAAATCCCATGGGGAATATTCACATGGCTTGGTTCTATCATCGGCAAATTTTTATCGAAGCGATAACTAAACAAAATTAAAAACTTGCCACAGCCTCATCTATCGAAGAAAATGTTTTCACAAACTGCGTCATGCCTACATTTTCCAACACTTCTTTCACAGTGTTAGAGAGTGATGCTAACTTTAAACCGCCGCCAGATTTTTGTGTGCTTTGCAACACCTTCATAATCGTCCGCACCCCAGCCGAAGATACATATTCCACGTTTTTCATATCCAAAACAATTTTTTTATGATTTTTCATCACTTTTGTCAATTCAGATTCCAGCGTTACGGCACTCAAAGAATCTACCCTGCCAGAAATCACCACCACTGCCACACCCCCGCTTGCTGATTGGCTTACAGAAAAACTGTCCATATTTATCTCCTCTTGTTTGGGTTGGTTAAGATTATAGTGGAGGAACAAACGCATAAAGGGTCGGGTGATTTAATTTATAATCAAACAAAAAATTTGGAGACTGTATGCGTCCGTTTATTGTTTTTTATATTTTAATATTGATAACTACTCTTGCCTGCATAGGAGGAAATGTCAGCACCCCAGCAGAATCAAACTCCCCGACAGAAGAGGCGGTGACTTCTTCCGCGTCAAACCCGACCGAAGATTTGGTTACTCCAACGGGAACTTCATCTCCCGAAAATGTGATTTATGTAGATACGTTTGAGCAAGAAGTGTATCCGTTCGTGCAAAATGGAAATTGCTCATTTGCTGAAGCCATCATGGCGGCGAATACGGGCAAACAATTTGATTCATGTAATACAGGTGTATTGGGTCAAAGCGTCATTGAATTAATGTCTGGCGAATATATCTTTACACAAGTTGACCAATCGCCTCCAATTTATGAATGGCTTATCAGTGTTACAGATGTTGGCACAGCACTCCCGCCTATTGTTTACCCTGTCACCATTCATGGTAATGGTGCAACTTTAACTCGTGACGAAAATTCTGAACCATTCCGCTTTTTCGAATTAATGATTAATTCAACTTTAACAATGAATAACATCACCATTCAAAATGGTGATGTGGCAAATGATTGGGGCGGTGCAATTTATTCAATGAACGCTTCCATTACTTTAGACAACACCCATTTTATTAACAATCATTCTGATAATGGCGGAGCCATTTATTTCACCCTCGGCAGAATTGATATTACCAATAGCAAGTTTATCAATAATACAAGTACAGGCAATGGTGGCGCATTGTTTATTGATTCATCTAGAAGCACAATTCAATCCACACGTTTTGAAGGGAACGAATCGGATGGAAATGGTGGCGGGTTATATGCCTACTTCGCAACGATTGTGATTAAAGATGGATTCTTTATCAAGAACCGTGTTACAGGAAATGGCAATGGCAACTGGGGTGGTGGAATGCACACCAATCATGTCAATCTTACAATTACTGAAAGTCAGTTTTATCAAAATGAGGCGCCTCGCAATGGAGGTGCAGTGGGAGTCATCAACCCCATTCTTGCTGGTATAGACCCTGAAGAAGACCCCTTACTTCAACAAATTGAAGATGCCCCAATTATTTCAGACATGTTAACTAGCATTCCAGGTTTTCAAGCAACGCTTGAAGCACATCCTAGTGGCATTTATGCTGAATTTAACGAAGATATACAAATTCATAATAACTGTTTTGCAAATAATGCAACCCATGACCCTCTCGACCCAAATTGGACGAGCGGCATTCACGCCAGTGCGGCAGTAGCAGATGGTAACTATTGGGGTCATCCCAGCGGACCTTCTGGTAGAGGTCCAGGTTCGGGTGAAAGTGTAGGAAAGACCAACGTCACTTTTGCACCATTTTTGACAGAAGCACCAAGTTTTTGTGACCCTACTCTAACAGAAATAAAATAAAAATAGTAACAATCTTTACGATGAAACTCGTTACCGTCTCCCAAATGATTGCACTCGAAAAACAAGCCGATGCCAGCGGGCTGTCTTATGCTCAGATGATGCAAAATGCTGGTATCGGACTTGCGAAAATTTTGCATGAGATAGGTCAACAAAAAAAGTGGAAGAAAGTTATCGGCATTGTCGGTTCTGGAAACAACGGTGGCGATACACTCGTTGCATTAACTTGGCTTCAACAAAATGGTTGGAAAACAAGTGCATATATCGTCAAAAGAAAAGATGATGAATTAACAACAAAATATTTAGATAGTGGCGGAAAAATAATTGAGCAAGATAAATCATTCTTTCATCTTTCCTCTTTCATCACAGAATCAGATATCACGCTAGATGGACTTCTCGGTACGGGAATCAAACTTCCCCTTAGGAAAGAGGCGGCGCAAGTCCTTGAAAAAGTAAAAAATCTAAATCCAAAATTTGTTGTTGCGGTGGATTGCCCATCTGGTGTTGATTGCGATTCGGGTGAATGTGCGGATGAAACTATTCCTGCAAATCTCACTGTCATGATGGCGGCTGTCAAACAAGGATTATTAAAATTACCTGCCTTTGAAAAAGTCGGCGATTTGCAATTGGTTGAAATTGGTTTGTCAGATGAAATGTTGAATGAAATAAAAATTGATGTGGCTGATGATGAAATGGTTTCTGCATTGTTACCCAAGCGCACACTCGCTTCACATAAAGGGACATTTGGTACTGCTTTCGTGATAGCGGGTTCAATATCTTACACAGGCGCGGCATCATTGGCTGGGACTGCGGCATATCGCATCGGCGCAGGTTTGGTGACGATGGCTGTGCCAGAAAATTTACATTCTGCATTAGCAGGTCACTTGCCCGAAGCGACTTGGGTTTTACTTCCGCATGAAAATGGATTTATTTCTGAATCTAATTCGCTCTTGCCGCAGTCCTCGGCGGCGAATATTGTTTTGCAAAATTTGAATCGTGCAACATCTATTTTGATTGGCTCTGGTTTAGGAAATAAAGAAACGACAAAACAATTTATTGAAAAACTTTTGCCTTCAATAAAAATTCCAATAGTAATAGATGCAGATGGGTTGCGCCACTTAACAAATTCCCCTCTCCTTTTAGGAGAGGGGTTAGGGGAGAGGTCAGTATTAACTCCTCACCTCGGTGAAATGTCTGCTTTGACTAATTTATCAAAAGAAGAGATTCAATCTAACCGTGAAGAGGTTGCAAAAAAATATGCCAAAGAATGGAATTGTATTTTAGTTTTGAAAGGTGCATTTACAATTGTTGCTTCCCCAGATGAACGCCTGACTATTATTCCAGTGGCAACGCCTGCTCTCGCTCGTGCTGGCACAGGGGATGTACTTGCAGGTTTAATCACAGGCTTGTTGGCTCAAGGACTTAATCCTTACGACGCGTCTGTTGTCGGAGCATACATTCATGGCAAAGCAGGTCTATTTGCCGCGGAAAAACTTGGCACAACGGCTTCAGTGTTGGCAAGTGATGTAGTTAATACAGTACCAAATGTTATTTCAAAGTTAGAAACAAAACAAAAAAGACTTTCTGATTAGGAAAGTCTTTTTACTATTCTCTGTTCTCTACTCTCTAAAACCTAGCTATTCATAAACTCTTCTAAATTCGCCTTGCTGATTCTGTAAGCCTTGCCAACTTTCTTGGCTTTCAAACTTTTATCTTTGATGGCTTCCATAATATCGTCTTCGGTTACTTTCATGAATTGAGCGGCTTCGGCTGGAGTCATTACATCAGGCATTTTGGCTCCACCACCAGCGGCGGCACCACCGCCGGGGGCTTGATAACCACCTTGTAAAGCCTGCCCCATAATATTACCAATGCCCATACCAGCACCAATTCCAGCAGTGAGACCAGCGCCACCGCCTTCATTTTGGGCGGCATCACGCATTGCGTCAGCGGCTTGAAGTTGAGTATAAGTTGCCATGTCAAGCATACCCATGTCCCGTAGTTCTTGAGCCGATTTTTCGCTTGGTTTCAAGTTTCCGATGTAGAAAGTCTTGAGGGTTAAACCAATCGCCTCAAAATCATCTTTTGCTTTGGCTCTAACTGCGGCACCAATTTCTTCGGTCAGACCAATCATTTCAGGCACAGAATTCTTTGCACCCGTTTCACCAAGCACGTCTTGTAATTTTGAAAGCAACATTGTGCGAATGCGTTCTTCAATATCCGATGTTCGATAAGTATGTTGCACGCCAACAATTTGAGTGACAAATTGTTGCGGGTCTTTCACTTGGAATGAATAAGTACCAAACCCTTGTAACAAAGCAACACCCAAACCCATGCCCGGATTGCGGACGATAATCGGTTGTGGGGTGCCCCATTTTTTATTTGCAAATTCTTTGCGTGAAACGAAATACACTTCAGCAGGGAAAGGTGTACGGTCATTGAAGGCTTTGCCAATCCAATCAATCAAGACAGGAATGTTGGCAGTTGCAATCGTATGGCGACCAGGTTTGAAAACATCTAGCGCATTGCCATCACGAAAGAACACCGCCCACTGACTCTCACGCACAATCACTTGCGAGCCGATGCGAAAATCGCCAATGCCTTCTTCTGGAAAGCGATGCACGATTTCATCAGCCATCTCGTTTGCGTATTCAACTACATCAAAAATTCTAGCCATAGAATTTCTCCTTTTGAAATAACAATGTTCAAATTATAGTCCATCTAGCAAGCAGGTCAAGCGACATTTCTCCTACTTATACGCAAATGCAATCATTTCGTTTCACCGCGCTAACAGCTAAACGCTAATTGCTAATCGCTCATAGACTTTCCACTTCCATTATCTTTCACCATCAAAACCTCAGCCATAATACTCACTGCAATTTCTTCTGGCGTTTCGGCTTGCAACTCGATTCCCATTGGCGAACGAACTTTATTAATTAATTCTTCTTTGACTCCTTTTTCTTTCAACGCTTTTGCTGTGACAGACCATCTGCGCTTGGAGCCGATGACTCCGATATACACCGCTTCAGACTTAAGTAAACTTGGTAGCCCATCTACATCCACCTTTGAGCCCCGGCTTGTGATGACCAAATAAGTTTGCTTCGTTATCTTCATTGATTCTGCTAACTTGCCCATCTCTACTGGATAATATTCATCTGCCCCCGGTGTAGACTCAGGATTACAAAATTCTGCTCTATCATCACTGACCACGACTCTAAATCCCAACCATTTTGCTAAATGCACAACTGCCTTACCGACATGCCCAGCACCAATCACAACCAAAGTTGGGGGAGGAAAAATAGGTTCCACAAATACCTCTACCTGACCACCACACACGCCTGGGTCGCCGCGTGAAGGGTCTGCCATTGTATAAAATAACGTTTGTGCTTTGCCATCATCTAATGTTTGCAAAGCCGCCTTAATGACACGATTCTCCAAATCCCCGCCACCGACTGTG
>JAEURH010000081.1 GCA_016789365.1 Anaerolineales bacterium | reverse complement strand
ATATTAAGTGCTTCATTTGTTACTTCAAAATCATTTTTCAAACTTTCATGGCTTTCATTAAACAATTCGCCTAACCGTTTTACATTTCCATCTTTCATTACTTGCATTGCTTCTAAAACTCTTTCATTTTCAGAAATGACATGTCTAGCCCGCTTAAATACTAATTCTCTTTCTTCTTTCATCTTTCCACTTTCTACTTTCCACTTCTCACTATCTAATCTCACATCTCTTAACGCCTTCACCTCAAACCACCTCGCCGCCTCCTCGCATTGACTTCGCCTTTCATTATATGCAGACTCTACCAACCCGCGCCTTGTAGAGGTATCCAAAATCACAACAGAAATATGCTGGGGCAGGGGAACATGCTGAATTTCTAGCGAACGACAATCTAAAAACATAGCATAGCCTGCTTTACACGCCGCACTTGCCATTTGGTCCATAATGCCGCTATTTACGCCAACCCATTCATTCTCTGCTTTTTGACATAATTTCGACATCTCTACTGCATCCCACTCAAAACCTGAACTCATAGCAAATGCTTTGGCGGTTGCCAATTCTAATGCGGCTGATGATGATAAACCTGCGCCTTGTGGCACATCACCTGTAATAACGGCATCGAACCCTTTTAGTTGATAACCTGCTTTAAGTAATTGATTCGCCACGCCTTTTGGATATTCAATCCAACCTCCGCTTGGGGTAAGAGAAGGTAAGTTGAAAACAGAATCAGTTTTCAGGCTTGTGTTGAGTCGCGTCGAAACATCTAATGAAAAGAGGCGGATGGTTTCATCATCTCGCGGACTTAGAGCCATACAAACTTCACGGTCAATTGCCATTGGCAAAACAAATCCATCGTTATAATCGGTGTGCTCGCCAATTAAGTTAACCCGCCCAGGCGCGCGGACAATAAATTTTGGTTTGGCGTTAAAATAGGAAGAAAATGATTGAGATATAGTTTCGTAGTTCATAAACGAATTTATACCATAGAGGCTTCGTGGACGATTTAGATTTGCTAGAAAAATATGAACCTGTTTTGCGTTTTGCAAAAAGCGAGCGTTTTTTTCCGATGGCGGTAGAGCCATATTTGGAATGGTGTTATTTTTTTGCAAGCGGTCCACAAGGCGCGGCGGAATTATTTTCTCATTTGAACGAACCGTTGATTTATAAAATTGGACGCTTAAACAGCGAGCAATTTTTTTTGCGTTTTGTCAATAAACCATTATATGATTTTGATATTTGGATTTGGGGTGGCGGGCTTTCATTAGCGGGTATTGTGGCAAGTTGGTTTTTGGGTGGCAAGGTTTGGTTAGAAATTGCAATTGCTATTTCATTAATGATAGGGTTTGTTATTTTTATGTTGGCTTCGCCAATTCGGTTGCGAATCATTCCGCCCTTTTTGCTGGTTGTCTTTTTTTCTGCTTTAGCCATTGCCCCAATTTATTTCTTTTTCAAACCTATTCCTTATATAAGTATTGCAGTGGAATATTTAGTTGTATTGCCAATCTATTTGTTAATATTGTTTTATGTCTTAATGCGCATTTTGAAATTTTATATCGAAAATGTTTTACCCGAAGGACCAGGCTTGGCAATGGATATGCTTTCACAAGCCACAGAAAAAATTGCTCAAGAATCTTATAAACAGTACTGTCAGATTTTAGAAAAGCATGACCAGCCTGTTTATTATGGACGTGTTGTTCGTGAAAAAGATAAAGAAGAAAATGAATGGACGATTTTGCAATATCATTTTTTTTATGCGTTCAACGATTGGCGGCTGGCGGCAAACGGTATGAATCATCATGAAGGCGATTGGGAAATGGCGGCGGTTTATCTCAAAAATGATAAGCCCTACGCGCTTTTGCTTTCGCAACACGGTGCGGGCAATATCGAGCCATGGGAAACAGTTATCAAAGCAATTGATAAAGATGGCAAAGAAACGACACATCCCGTTGTGTATGCGGCGTTAGGCTCGCATGCAAATTACAGCAAGCCAGATGTGATTCGCTCTCCGAGTATATATAAGCCGGGCAGATTGCAACGCTTCTTATTCTGGTTTGATGGTTTGGTTCATTACCTCTTCCTTTTATTTAACCCCAGCCAAAAAGCCCGTCAGATTGCCTTGAAAGAGTTGCAAGCCAAACATGCCAACGTACTTGCGGAAGATGCTTTTGTTTCTCTAAAAGATGAAGCAGACCATTACATCGTCAGCCTGCCATTGGAGATTGCTTCTGGAGATGGTTTTCGAGTAGGTTTTCAGGGTGACAATTTGAAAGAACGGGTGTTAAAGTCTAGTAGTTATTTGAAGCGAGTGATGTCTCATAGGTCAGTCACCAGACCCAAAGTCAAAGAATGGAAGCGAGTGCTCTTGAATCCTGAACCTGATTGGGTACAATATAAAGGATTGTGGGGAGTGAAAAGCTTGTTGAGTGATGAGTCGGGTCCGCCTGGACCAAAATGGGACCGAACGAGAAAAAATCATAGCGTAAAGCAACGTATGCGTTGGAGTAAACCGTTAAGTTGGCTGGCTGAATTGGAAAAACTAAAACATTAAAGCAAAATTTCGCCCGCTCTAGTGTGGCGTCCTCGCCGCCGAGGACTGCGGCGGAAGCGATGCAAACTATAAACTAAAACAATAAAGCATCATCACAAAGGAGAAGAATATGTCTTTTTCACAAGCGCTGGAAGTGGTTATTGGTTTGATATTTGTTTATTATGTGCTGGGTTCAATTGTTTCATTGATTACACAATGGATTAATGAAGGCTTTGAAACTCGCGGTAAGTCTTTGGAACGGCATCTCAAGAAAATTGTCGGGGATAGCCACGTGGGTGATTTTGTGAAACTTCCACAGATACAAGCCTTACGACCAATTCGTTATAAGAATTGGTACAGTTTTATATCATCTTCTACAGAGCCGAAGATGGTGGAAAAGATTCCAACTGCCACATTGGTTGATTCATATTTTGACTTTGTTGGGTTGACTGCTTCTAAAGAAATCACTGGTGAAGGTTTGAAAGAATTGATTAGCGCGTTTCCTGATTCGGAAGGCAAACGTGCGGTTGCAAAATGGGTAGGGCAAGGTGTGACGGATTTGGAAGAATTACGCAAACGTACCAACGCTTATTTTGGCGGTGTGATGGAACAAGCCGCGGCGACTTTCCGCTCGAATGCTCGCAGTTTTGTGATTGTTTTATCTATGTTGTTGACATTATTTCTCGGCACAGATAGTATTCAACTAGCACGCACGTTATGGACAAATGCCGGTGTACGCGCCTTAGCAGTGGCACAAGCCGAAATGGCTGTACAAATGCAACAAGCAGACGGTTCTGCTCCCGCCGTAGATGTAGATAATTTAATTGAGCAACTGAGTGCTTTAGACATTATCAAAATTGGTTGGTGGCAGACTGAGATTCCACCTGCTGGTTCGGATATTAATACATGGGCTGTGTTTATTGTATTAAAAATCATCGGCTTAGGGCTGACAGTGATGGCAGTTTCTCAAGGCTCATCGTTCTGGTACGACTTGTTGAAGAAACTAGTTTCAAGAGGCGGGAGCAGTAGCAGTAGCGATAGTGAAGCAAAAGGTTAATGCAAAACTCGGAGGTTTTTTAAGACCTCCGAGTTTTTATTTGATATTACCTACTATCTCAGACCAAATTGATACTAGGTTTAATTGTTTAGCCCAGTGTGTTATGTATTCAAAGTCAATCTCATTGCTTTTTGCTCGCAGAATTGCTGAAATATCCCGAATATCTTTTGGTTGACCACTTAATCCCAAATACATTAACTTATAAAGAATTAAGTCTTCTGGAGAATGAACAAATACTTTTCCAATGGGTTTGCCAAAATCAACTAATCGCCGTCTTTGAAATGCGCTTTCTCGAAGGGCATCGCCCTCTTTCAGTAAATATAAATCTGCCTTAATGCCACTATACATGTGTATAGCGCTTAGAGGGGTATCTGCTCTGTCTTCTATCATGGCGTTTAATATAATATCTGCTGGAACAAGCATATTTCTTTTTTCAAGTTCTTTTGAAAACTGGTTAATAGATTTGATAGGAAGATTAATAACAATATCTACATCTTGTGTAGCACGCGGTTCACCCCAAGCCCATTCTGCTATTGCTCCACCAATGATGTAGTCAACATTAGTTTCTTTAAGGGCATCCAAAATTAGTTTAAGAAAATCAACAATCGTAATTTCGTCTTTTTTCATTGCTGATATGCTCTGTGTAGTGCCATGCGAATAGATTCTTGTAAAGTAAGTTGAGGGGATTCGTTTCTGATTTGAAGAGCCACAACATTTCTTGCCATATCGCTGATAGCGCAACCTTGCCGAAAACGCTCTGCGAAAGACAATTGATGATAGATATCAATTTGACGTTGGTCAACTTCAAGCATACAGGTTTTTAACATTTGCTTGAAGTTTGGGTTGGATGGGTCAATTTTGTATTTTGTTGAATACATTACCATGCTTTGATTATATCTGAAACCACCTCGCATACACCGCTTGCGAAAGTAACCGATCTGCACTTTTTTCTCTCGTTACCAACTCACCACTTTCTACATTCCCTTTATATTTTTTCATCATCTCATCCACTGCTTGGGCGACGTGAATCGCAGAAGCACGCACAGCATACACTGTCACAATCACAAATAGGGGATTATCGCTCAAACATTGTCGGCACATCTCTAACAAACTAGGCAGAGATTTATACACTTCCCACACTTCGCCTTTTGGTCCACGCCCAAACTTTGGCGGGTCTAAAATGATTCCATCATATTTCACTCCGCGTTTTATTTCGCGTTGCACATATTTGACAGCGTCTTCCACAATCCAACGAATTGGTTTATCGCTCAAACCAGAAAGTTCTTGATTCTCTCTCGCCCATGCCACAGATTTTTTAGAGGCATCAACATGAGTCACAGACGCGCCAGCTGATGCGGCGGCTAAACTCGCCAAGCCAGTGTAGCCAAACAGATTAAGGATGTTGGGGCGAGTAGTCTGTTGATGGATAGAATCAGCCATAAAGTCCCAATGAGAAGCGACTTCGGGGAAAACGCCGAGGTGACGACCAGGCGTGGTCATCGCCCAGAATTTAAGCACCCCTCTCCTCTCAGGAGAGGGGCTGGGGGTGAGGTCAGTAAGTGGATATTCCATGACCCATTTCTCTTCAACTTTTTTCTTAAACTCCCAATGACCGCCGCTTTCTTCGCCTGAGGGCTGAAACACAGCGTGAGCATTTTGCCACTCTGACGGATTTAACGCCTTGCTCCACATGGCTTGCGATTCAGGACGTGAAAAAATGTATTTGCCAAAGCGTTCCAGTTTTGAACCATCACCTGAATCGAGTAATTCATAATCTCGCCAGTGTGTGGCTTCGAGCAGTTTAAAAGAAGGGGAGAGATTCATAGTGAATACGTGACCAAAGTAACGCCTTTGTAAGGTGAGAAAAACCCTCTTACCACTTGCTTTTTCGGTCAAAAAGCGTATAATGTGGTAAGAAGTGGTAGAAAGTGGTAAACGCCACAGAGGAACGCCGAATGGTTCGGCGTTCGTGCATTAAAAGGATAAGTAGCACAAATGTTCTTAGGTCACTTCCAACACAACCTCGATGATAAGGGTCGCCTGATGATACCAGCGCGCTTCCGAGAGTTGTTGGAAGGTGGTGCTTTCATCACACAGGGTTTTGATAAATGTCTCATGGTGATGACCGAGACATATTTCAAACAAGTGTATGAGCGCATTGAGTCTATGAACCTTGCTGACCCAACTGCTCGCTTACTCCGCCGTTTGATTCTTTCCAATGCCTATCCAATCGAAGCAGATAAAGTCGGGCGCATTTTAGTTCCGCAGAACTTACGCGCTTTTCTTGGCGTTGCGACCGAAGGAAGCGGCGAACTGATTGTAGCAGGGCAGGGCGAATATTTTGAAGTTTGGACTCCTGCTCTTTGGAATGAGCAAATGACCGAATTGCAAAATACTGAAGCCAACAATGCCCGCTTCTCAACATTGGATTTATCGAAGAAACCGTAGGGGCGACGTTTTGTCGCCCAATTGGGCGGGATAACCCCGCCCCTACATAATGATGCAACACAAACCTGTACTTTACCAAGAAATTATACACGCTCTGCAACCTCAAAACGGCGGACGATATGTGGACGGAACAGTTGGCGCGGGCGGTCACGCTCGCGGAATTTTGGAGGCTTGCGCGCCAGATGGGCATTTGCTCGGTCTTGATGTCGATTCAAATGCTTTGGCGATTGCTCGTGAGACCTTGGCTCCTTACGAAGGTCGCATTCATCTCGTGCAAGCCTCCCACATCACATTGAATGAGCAACTTGCAAAATTGCAGTGGAATTCAATTGATGGAATTGTTTTGGATTTAGGCGCATCATCTATGCAGTTTGATAATCCCGAACGCGGGTTTTCATTCATGCAAGAAGGTCCACTCGATATGAGATTTGGAATCAATGCAAACATGACGGCAGAAGAAATCATCAACACGTTTGATGAAAAAGAATTAGCCGACATCATTTTCAAATACGGAGAAGATAGAGACGCGAGAAAAATTGCCAAAGCCATTGTGATGAACAGACCGCTTCACACTACGGGACAACTGGTTGCTGTGATTGAGAAAGCATCTCCCCGAAGAGGCGACAAGACTCATCCTGCCACGCAAACGTTTCAGGCTTTGAGAATCGTCGTCAACGATGAATTAGCCGCAGTGGAGAAAACGCTTCCGCAAGCAGTCAGCAGTTTGAAGTCAGGTGGAAGATGCGCGGTCATTTCGTTTCATTCACTCGAAGACCGAATCGTCAAAGATTTTTTTCGAGAGCAGAGCAAAGAGTTAGTTAATCCGCCTTATGAAAAGATTTATGAAGAAGAACGGAAAGCAGTAATAAAAATAATAAACAAAAAACCGATTACGCCGACAGATAAAGAAATAACGGAAAACCCAAGAGCAAGAAGTGCAAAGTTGAGAGTAGTAGAGAAACTATGAACATACCAAATATCAATTTCATTCACGCTTATCGAGTAGCCCCATGGAGAGTGCAACGCCAATGGATTGGGAATGCTTTGTTGCTTGTGGTTGTTTTGGCATTGGTGGCAGGCTTGTATTTGAATGTGACCTCACGCACTGCCATTGCTGGGCGTGAAATTCAAGATTTGATGAGTGCGATTGCGATTAGTCAACAAACCAGCAGTGATTTACACACGCAGTTGGCTTCTTTAACTTCTGCTTCTGCCATGGAACAACGTGCACGTCAATTAGGTTTTCGTCCTGTCACATCTGAAGATTTGCAATATTTGGTTGTTCCAGGATATGTTGCACCAGAGCCGATAAATCTTTCATCTAATACTTTGCCACAATTAAGCGCATTGACCATTCCGCCTGAATACAATCAATCGTTATTAGATTGGTTAGATGACCGTATTGTCTCGCGGAGAACCCAATAATGAGAAGTCAGTATGCGCGTCGCGTACAAGTTTTGGCTGGTGCAATGTTATTAATTGCGCTGGCTATTATTGTGCAATTGACGCGCATTCAAAATAGTCCAGAAGCCGATGTGTTTCGTCAACGAGCGGAACAGTATGCCTACGAATGGAAGACATTTTATCCAAATCGCGGCGAGATTTATGACCGCAATGGTCGTTTGTTAGCGGGACAAAAAACGGTTTACGAAATCGGTGTGGATTTGACTACCGTCAGAGACCCACACGCGATTGCTTTTGCAGTCAGTAGGGAATTGGGTTTGAATTATGACAACTTAATGAATGTCATTCAAAACCCGCCAGAGGGTTTATCTTATTTAGTGCTTGCAGATTTTGTTGATGCTCAAAAAGCCTTGAATTTGCAAGAACTCAAACGCGCGTTGCAAGAACAAGCCGCATCTGGCACGTTGGGCGGATTAACAGGCTTGCAATTCAAAGCACATCCGCAACGAAGTTACCCAGAAAATGCGCTCGCTTCTAATATTCTAGGCTTTGTCAACCGTGAAGGTAAAGGCTATTTTGGCATTGAAGAAAATTATGATAATTTGCTGGCTGGCAATCCTGTTAGCGTGTTGATTCCTACAGACCCAAACAAAGCGTATGAAATTCCGCGTGTGCCAGATGGCACAACCATGATTCTTACTATCAACCGCGATTTGCAAGCCGCCGCAGAAAGTATTTTAGACAATGCTTTATTAGAATATGGTGCGCAAAGCGGCACGATTGTGATTATGAATCCGCAAAATGGTGAATTGTTAGCAATTGCTGTCTCGCGCCGTATGAATTTGAATAACTTTTGGAATTACGCTTCGATTTATGATAATGCCACCGAATTTAATCCTGCTATTTCAAAAACATACGAACCTGGTTCTGTATCAAAAATCTTAACGATGGCGGCGGCGTTAGATACAAATACTGTCACACCTGCTACAACCTATTTAGATACAGGCTCAGTTCTTATTGGTGGAGTCACCATTCAAAATTGGGATAGAAATCCATGGGGCGTGCAAAACATGCTTGGTTGTATGCAACATTCATTAAATGTATGTATGGTGAATCTTGCTACGCAAATGGGCGCAAACAATTTTTATACCTACATGGATGCATTTGGTTTAGGTCATCTCACGGGCGTAGATTTGGCTGGGGAATCAGCAGGCAGGCTCAAAGTCCCGGGTGATTCGGATTGGTATCCTGTTGATTTAGGTACAAATTCATTTGGTCAAGGTGTAGCGGTTACTCCAATTCAAATGATGGCGGCAGTTTCAGCAGTTGCAAACGATGGACGCATGGTTACGCCGCATGTTTTATATGCAATGGTGCGCGATGGTCGTCAATACAATGTGCCAGCCCAATTTGCAGGCACGCCCATTTCAGAACAAACTGCAAATACATTAACAGAAATGCTTGCCATTTCACTTGAATCCGAATCATCATTAGCACTTGTGCCGGGCTATCGCATTGCTGGTAAAACGGGTACTGCTCAAATTCCTGTCAACGGTTTTTATGATGGTTCACAAACCAACGCTTCATTCATTGGTTGGGGACCAGTAGATGACCCCCAATTTATGATTTATGTTTGGCTTGAAAGACCAACTTCGTCAACTTGGGGTTCTGAAACAGCGGCTCCTGTTTTTTCAGAAATGGCACAAAAAACCGTTATCTTGTTAGATATTCCGCCCGATTTTATTCGTAAACAAATTGCCTCACAATAACATGCTTACATTAGCAGATGTTCTCGAAGCCTTAACCACAATTCGCCCCGCGAATGCAAACGCTGTGATTACCGAAGCAGCAATTGATTCGCGTCAAGTGATTCCTGGCTCATTGTTTGTGGCTATGCCCGGCGAAAAAGTAGATGGACATGACTTCCTGCAAGACGCATTTAAGCGGGGGGCATCTTTTGCTTTAATTCAAAAAGATGTTAACGCTTCTTTTCGGACCCTCGACCTGCGTGGTGATTTTCAAATTGATTCTAACTTTCAATTTGATTCTGCTCTATGCTTGCGTGTGGATAACACTTTATCTGCTTTACAACAAATCGCCCGCTTTTGGAGACGCAAATTAAATTTGAAAGTGATTGGCATTACAGGCAGTGTTGGCAAATCAACAACCAAAGAAATGGTTGCCGAAGTGCTTGGCATGAAATATCGCACGCTCAAAAGCCCCGGCAATTTGAATAATGAAATTGGTTTGCCATTAACCATTTTGAAACTTGGCGCTGGTTATGAACGCGCCGTGTTAGAAATGGGTTTTTATGTGCCGGGCGAGATTCAATTTTTATGTGATATTGCTCTGCCAGAAATTGGAGTCGTATCCAATGTTGGCACCGTTCATGCTGAGCGAGCAGGTTCACAAGAAGCGATTTTTAGAGGAAAAAGCGAGTTACCACAATCATTACCTGAGCATGGCGTGGCGATTCTAAATTTTGATGACCCGTGGGTTCGCAAAATGGAAGAAAAAACCAAAGCCAAAATTTTCTTTTATGGTTTATCTCCCGAAGCCGATTTATGGGCTGACCAAATTGAAGGCTTAGGCTTAGACGGAATCCGTTTTCGTTTTCATTATAAAAAAGAAATTTTACATACCCGCGTGCCGATGATTGGTCGTCATTCGGTGCATACTGCTTTACGAGCCGCCTCGGTTGGATTAAATGATGGACTCACTTGGCAAGAAATTTTAGAAGGCTTGTCACATGGTCATGCTCAATTAAGACTTGTGGCTGTGAGAAGTAACATCGGCGCATTGATTTTAGATGACACCTACAATGCTTCACCTGAATCTATGTTAGCCGCATTAAATTTATTAGATGAATTAGATGGTAGAAAAATTGCAGTTCTTGGTGACATGCTTGAGCTTGGTCAATACGAAAAGCAAGGGCATGAGTTGGTTGGGATGCGTGCCGCGCAAGTAGCCAAGATTCTGCTGACGCTTGGCACCCGAGCAAAAGTCATAGCAGAAGCGGCGCGTAAAGCAGGTATGAAATCCACAAACATTTTTGAATTTGAATCATCCGAACCAATCATTGATTGGTTGAATAAAAATCTCACAGCGAACGATGCTGTTTTAATCAAAGGTTCGCATGGGCTACGCATGGACCGCATCACTGCTACATTGGAGGTTCGCTCGTGAGAGACATTGCCCTTTCACTTAGTTTGGCAGGGTTGGCATTTATTATGACTGCCATTTGGGGCGGACCGTTGTTGCGCATTTTGCGTCATTACAAAATTGGCAAAATTATCCGCGTCGAAGAACCCGATGCGCATCGCGTCAAAATGGGCACACCGACGATGGGTGGCATCATGTTTATTTTGCCGGTCATTTTGTTCAGCGGTTTATTAAATGCAGTTGGAATTATTGGCGTAACCGCTAGTGTAGTAGGTCCATCTGTTCTTTTACCAATGGCTGTGATGATTGGGTTTGGCATTCTCGGCGCAATTGATGATTGGGAAGGTATTCACGGCAGGCGCAAAGGCGATGGAATGCGAGCACGCACAAAGTTTATGATTCAAGTGGTCCTTGCATTAGCAACTGCCTATGCTTTGAAATACATCATTGACGCGCCAGATTTATATTTGCCAGGTTTTTTCTTTGAAATTGAACTTGGTTGGTTGTATGTGCCGATTGCCGCTTTCATTATCATTGCCGAATCAAATGCCGTTAATTTTACCGATGGGTTAGATGGACTGGCTGGTTTAATTTCTGCAACAGCCATTGCGGCATTTGGCGGTATTGCCTTAATGCAAGAACAAGTTTACTTAGCAAGATTTTGTTTTATTCTCGTCGGTGCTTTATTTGGTTTTCTTTGGTTCAATGTGCATCCTGCCCAATTAATTATGGGCGATACAGGTGCATTGTCATTAGGTGCTGTGTTGGCAGTCATCGCGTTGATGACCGGTCAATGGCCCATGTTGTTAATCATCGGCATTATTCCATTAGCCGAAATGCTAAGCGTTGTGATTCAAATTGCATACTTTCGATGGACAGGCGGCAAACGCTTTTTCAAAATGACACCGATTCATTTACATTTTGAATTGCTAGGTTGGAGCGAAACACAAATTGTGCAACGCTTTTGGTTAATTGGTTTAATGGCGGCGTTGATTGGTATAGGACTTTCGCAAGTGTAAACATGGCAAATTACTGGATGAACAAACGCGTTTTGATTTTAGGAGCCGCCCGACAAGGTCTCGCCCTTGCGCGCTGGCTCTCCACACGCGCTTCATCTGTGACCTTGAATGATGCTCGCTCTGCGGAGGCATTATCTTCCGCCCAAGCCTCGTTGAAAGATTCAAAAATCAAATGGGTGACAGGTTCTCATCCAATTGAATTGTTAGATGATATTGATTTGCTTTGTATTTCTGGTGGTGTGCCGTTAGATTTGCCAATTGTTCAAGAAGCGCTTCAAAGAGACATTCCGCTTTCAAATGATTCTCAAATTTTTATGGAAGTTGTTCCATGCAAAACGATTGGCATTACAGGCTCTGCTGGAAAAACCACAACGACAACTTTGGTTGGTGAAATGGCAAAGTCTGCGATTAAAGTACAACCTATTCAAAAACAATCATGGGCAACAGTGCGCCGTCCGCGCGCGTATGTAGGCGGAAACATCGGCGACCCCTTGATTAATTACGTAGATGAAATGCAAGAAGATGACTTAGCCGTTTTGGAATTATCTTCTTTTCAATTAGAACAAATGACTCGTTCACCAAACATCTCCGCGATTTTGAACATCACACCGAATCACTTAGACCGTCACGGCACGATGGAAGCCTATACCAAAGCCAAAACGCGCATTTTAGATTTTCAATCCAAAGACGATATTGCGGTTCTTGGCTTTGATAATGCAGGCGCGTGGAATTTACGAAATAAAGTCAAAGGTAAATTGTTTACATTTAGTTTATTGGAATTACAAAAAGATTTAAATGGCGCGTATTTGAAAGATAATTTTTTATATATTCGTGATGGCAAAAAAATTATCGAAATCATGCCCAAAGAAAAAATACAATTGCGTGGCGAACATAATGTCAGCAATGTGTTGGCGGCTTTTACCATCGGTTACGCCGCAGGCTTTGACATGGACTCCATGATTCAAGTAGCCCAAGAATTTCGTGGCGTGGCGCATCGCTTGGAATTTGTCCGCGAGTTGAATGGCGTGCATTGGTATAACGATTCGATTGCAACTGCTCCAGAACGAAGCATAGCGGCAATCAATGCTTTTACTGAGCCAATTGTGTTAATGCTCGGTGGCAGAGATAAGAATCTTCCATGGAATGATTTAGCCAAACTGATTCATCAACGTGTAGAGCATGTCGTCGCGTTTGGTGAAGCGAGAGAAATGATTGAGGATGTAGTAGCAAGCATCACTGTAGGCAGAGGCGTGGATGTTCATCTTGCTAAAAATTTACATGAAGCAATCTTGAAAGCCAATCAAGTTGCAAAATCAGGTGATGTAGTTTTGTTATCACCGGGTTGCACAAGTTTTGATGAGTTTGCAGATTTTGCTGAACGAGGAGAAAGGTTTAGAACATGGGTGCAAGAACTTTCATAAAAGAAAATTCATTCCCAAACGCGGCGCGTTTTGTGCGCGGCTTTGACATGCCATTGCTGGTGGTGTTAGTAGCATTGGTTGTGTTTGGTTTGGTGATGTTGTATTCAGCCTCGTGGGATTTTTCGCGCGCCGCTTATGATGGCGATGCCATGTATATGTTCAATCGTCAGTTGATGTGGCTTGGGCTTGGCTCGGCGGTTGCTTTGTGTTTAGCATTCTTTGATTATCATCATTGGCGCAGGTTAGCAGTGCCTGTGATGGCATTTACAATTTTGATGTTAATCACTGTGTTGTTGATGAGTGAAATTCGCTTCAATGCCAAACGCGCTATTTTTGCTGGTTCTGTGCAACCCTCTGAATTGGCGAAGTTGGTTTCGATTATGTATTTAGCAGTTTGGTTATATGCCAAACGAGATTTGTTACAAGATATTTCATTGGGATTAATTCCATTAGGCGTGATTTTGGGAATCGTTGGCGGTTTGATTTATCAACAACCAGATTTAAGCGCGGCAGGCACAGTGTTGATGCTCGGCGGTTTATTATTCTTTTTAGCAGGTGGTGACTTAAAACAAATTGGAGTCTTGTTATTAATTGCAACAGTCGCCGCGTGGGTTGTGGCTTCGATAAGTTTAACAGGTCAAGAACGTGTTGCCGATTTTGTGGCTGGGATTAAAGACCCGCTTCAAGCGTCGTACCATGTTCGTCGGTCGTTTGAAGCGATTGTAAATGGCGGCTGGTTTGGAGTCGGTATTGGCAAATCATTATCCAAAGTAACAGGGCTACCCGTTCCACCAACTGATAGTATCTTTGCAGTTGTAGTTGAAGAATTAGGTTGGTTCGGCGCAGTCGCTTTAATCACGTTATATGGTTTGTTAGTCTGGCGCGGATTTGTGATTGCCCGCCGCGCACCCGATATGCTTGGCACATTGTTAGCATCTGGTTTGGTGTTATGGGTTGGCATGGAAGCATTAATCAACATGACAGTAATGGTTGGTTTATTACCATTTGCTGGTAACGCGCTTCCATTTATTAGTTCTGGCGGTTCAAACTTAGTGACCACACTTGCGGCGTTAGGAATTTTATTTAACATTTCACGTCAGGCAAGTTTGGCAACAAACACATCGGATGACGAATGGAGAACATACAGTGCGGTTACTAATTTGCGCTGGTGGAACGGGCGGAGGGGTGTACCCCGCGCTGTCCGTTTACGAAGCGCTAAAAAATAGAAAGGCAAATATGCAAACACTGTGGGTTGGTGGTGAAGGCGGTATGGAAGAAGCACTTGTGAATCGTGCTGGTATTTCATATCGTTCAATCCCTGCCGCTGGTGTGCATGGTGTTGGTTTGCGCACTTTACCGCAAAATATGTTTAAGTTAATGCGTGGTATCCTTGCATCTAAAAAAATATTAAATGAATTCAAGCCAGATGTTTTATTTTTTACTGGCGGGTATGTTGCCGCACCGATGGCATTTGCTGGTAGAAACATTCCCATCGTTTTATATGTGCCTGATATTGAACCTGGTCTTGCATTAAAATTTTTAGCCAACTTTGCTGATGTGATTACATTAACTGCCGATGACTCGAAAAAATATTTTTCATCATCCAAAAAACTTGTCGTTACAGGTTATCCGCTTCGTTCTGGACTTGCAAGTTGGTCTCGCACCTCAGCTTTATCTTATCTGAAACTTGATTCTACTAAACCCATCTTGCTAGTCACTGGTGGAAGCAAAGGCGCACGCTCGATTAACACAGCAGTCGTCAAACATTTGAAACAAATCCTTGAAATTGCCCAAGTGATTCACATCACAGGCAAAACGGATTACGAAGTGATAGAAAAAACAGTGCAAGCTTCTTTGCCAAAAGAGTTGACCAAACATTATCACATCATGCCTTATCTACATGATATGGGTGCGGCATTAGCCGCCGCAGATTTAGTGTTATCTCGTGCAGGCGCATCTTCTTTAGGCGAATATCCGTATTTTGAATTGCCTGCTATTCTTGTGCCATATCCGTATGCGTGGCGTTATCAAAAAGTCAACACTGATTATTTAGCCAATCACAATGCGGCTGTCATTTTGCAAGATGAATTATTACAAGACCAACTTTTTTTCATAATCAAAGATATACTTTTGAACGAAAACAAACGTCAAACCATGAAAGCCGCCATGAAAAAATTATCAACCCCCAACGCGGCGGACTTAATCGCCAGCCAGTTGGTTGAACTGGCAGGAGAGCAACCCCTATGATGAGTATTTATTATGTCTTTTGGATGTATGTGTTCTTATTTGGCATTATCGGCGCTATGCGTGGATGGGCAAAAGAATTATTGGTTATCTTTAGCGTCATCACAGCCTTAGCAGTGAACACACTCTTAAGAAGATACCTTCCGCTTGTACGCGATATTGGTGAAGACAGTTCAAACTTATTTTGGATTCGCTGTCTCATTATCTTGTTCTTAGTATATTTTGGTTACCAAACCGTAAGCTTTGAACGGATAGCCGCTCGCTTTGGCGCAAAAGCAAGAAACGAAAAAATACAAGATGCACTCTTTGGGTTTGTGCTAGGCGGCGTGAATGGTTACTTAATTGCTGGCAGTATTTTGTATTACAACCATGTTGCCCAATACCCATATTCTCATATCCTCAGCCGCGCCACAGACCCCGCTATTGCTGCAAGGGTTGAAGCACTGATGGCAATTATGCCACCGCGCTTTTTAGGTGAGCCTGGCATTTACTTTGCCGTCATCGCCATATTAATCTTTATCATTATCGTATATATCTAACTATCTAACTATGAAAAGAGTTCACTTCATCGGCATTGGAGGTTCAGGGCTTTCTGCCATCGCGCGTCTATTAAAAGAAAGTGGCTATGAAGTGACAGGCTCTGACCAAACACCGAGTCAATTTGCATTGGATTTGCAAAATCAAGGTGTGACCGTTTACATTGGGCATCACCCGCGCAATATTGGCAATGCTGAAATGGTGATTATGTCATCCGCAGTAAAAGCAGATAACCCCGAAGTTGAAGCGGCGAAGAAGGCTGGCATCCCAGTTTATAAGCGTTCCGATTTTCTTGGTCAATTGATGGAGAAAAAGACTGGCATCGCAGTAGCAGGCACGCATGGAAAAACAACAACGACCGCCATGATTGCTTGGATGTTGTATTCAATGAAACGCGACCCATCTTTTATTGTGGGTAGCACGTTGAATAATTTGAAAGTCAATGCCCATGCTGGCGAAGGCGATGTGTTTGTAATTGAAGCCGATGAATATGACCGAATGTTTTTAGGTTTGAAACCGCAAATTGCAGTGGTCACAAACCTTGAACACGACCACCCAGATTATTTCCCAAGGTTTGAAGATATGTATTCGGCATTTCAAAGTTTTGTAGATTTGCTTCCCGAAGATGGCACATTGATTGCTTGCGCTGAAGATGAAGGTGCTGTTTCATTATTAAGTCATGCCCGCCGCAAAGGTTTGAATGTTTTAGCATATAGCGTGCAAGGCGAAATGACAATCAATAGTCCGCAATGGTTGCAAGCCCGCACTATCAAACCAAACACGCGTGGTGGCTTTGATTTTTCTGCAACAACAAATTTAGATTTATCTACAAGCATGAATGTTTCTTTGCAAGTGCCAGGCGAGCATAATGTTCGCAATGCACTCGCGGCGTTATCTGTTGCCGCAATGCTTGGTCTTCCACTGGATGAAGCTGCAAAAGCATTAAGTGAATTTACTGGCACAGGTCGCCGTTTTGAAATTCGTGGTGAAAAGAATGGCATTATTTTTATTGATGATTATGCACATCATCCAACTGAAATTCGCGCTACGTTGGCTGGCGCAAAAGCGCGTTACCCAACTTCACGCATTTGGGCTGTTTGGCAACCGCATACTTATTCACGCACAAAAACATTGATGATGGATTTCTCCCGCGCTTTTACTGATGCTGATGAAGTGTTAGTGACTGAAATCTACGCTTCACGCGAGCCTCAGCAGGATTTTTCATCGGCGGCAGTTGTTTCGATTATGCCTCATGCTTCCGCTCGTTATAGTGGTTCGTTGAATGAAACAAAAGATTATTTATTGAAAAATTTGCGTTCAAATGATGTTGTACTTGTCTTATCTGCTGGTGATGCGGACAAATTAAGTACAGAATTGTTGAAAGAAATATAAAAAAAGAAATTATGTTTATGACCAAATCAAATTCCGCACTTGAAATATTACGCCCGCAATTTGGGAATGCTGTGCAAGAGAATGTATCTCTCGCGCCATATACCTCCGCGCGTATTGGCGGACCTGCGGATGTTTTGGTTACTGTCAAATCAAAAGACGAACTTGCAAATGCAATCGAATTGATTTGGAAAAATGATTTGCCATATACAATTCTTGGTGGCGGTTCCAATGTCTTAGTCA
>JAEURH010000080.1 GCA_016789365.1 Anaerolineales bacterium | reverse complement strand
TGGGATCTCACGAGCCTCAAGTTATATGGCGTATGGAAGTGAAGCACCAAAATATTTAGATTTTGCAAATGAACAAACCATGGTCATTCCACAATTTGAAGACCAAACATTATTAGAAAATTTTGAAGCCATGATTTCACAACCATACATTGATGTAGTGGTGATTGGTCCGCGAGATTTATCTTTGAACATGGGCTTTCCTGATGGACCAAATCACCCCGAAGTGCAAGAGATGATTGACAAAGTAATTTCAATTTGTAAAAAAGCAGATGTATCAGCAGGCATAACAGCAGGAACAAGAGCAGATGCTGAAAAACAAGTCGCTCGTGGTGCGATCATGATTTTAGGTATTGCTCAAGTTTTGATATTGAATGGCTCGAAAGAATTTTTAGGAAAGTGACCATGCCAATCACACTTGCACATATCAACACTCAATCAACTCGCGTATTTATGGGGACAATCACCAATGGTGAAGCGATTCATGATTCGTTTGTGAAAATTGCAGATGCGGAAAATATCCACGCCGCTACATTTGAAATGCTGGGCGGATTAACCGAAGTTGAATTTACTGAATATGATTTCATCAACAAAATTCGTAAACCGCCTTTGTTTTTTAAGCGTCCGCTAGAAATAGTTTCAGGTCATGGAACAATTAGCAGGTTAGAAAATGAAGCGCATGTTCACACACATCTCACTTTGTCGTTTAGAGATGAATCGGCTCCACATGGTATTGCAGTGATTGGTGGTCATGTATCCAGAGCCATTGCTTTTGCTGTTGAATTTACATTGACGGTTTATGATGGCGAAAGAGTGAATCGTCAAATGCACAAGGGGACAGGTTTGAATCTTTGGGGGTTGGCAGAGTTTGATTCAGAATAAGTTTTGGGCATTAATTACCTTAATTTCGTAAAATTTCTACTATAATAAGACGCACACCACTTCATAGGAGTTGCCCCATGGCTAGTAGTGAGTTTGCAGTAGAAATGCAAGATGTTGTAAAACAATTTGTTACGCCAGAGGGAGGGATTTTAGCGGCAGTCAACCACGTCACCATGCAAATCAAAGAGAATGAATTTTTCTCGCTACTTGGTCCATCAGGTTGTGGGAAGACAACTTCATTAAGAATGATTGCTGGCTTTGAATTGCCGACGGATGGGAAAATTTTGATTCATGGCAAAGAGATGAGTCAAGTGCCAGCCTTTCAACGCCCGGTCAATACCGTGTTTCAACAGTATGCTTTATTTCCACACATGACTGTTGAACAAAATATTGGTTTCGGTTTGGAGATGAAAGGCGTTTCACGCGCCGAAAGAATCAAACGAGTGGGTGAAGCATTAGAAATGGTTCGTCTGCCCGGTATGGAATTACGTCGCCCCAAACAACTTTCTGGTGGACAACAACAACGCATCGCCCTTGCTCGGGCTTTGGTCAATAAACCCGAAGTGTTGCTTCTCGACGAACCCCTCGGCGCATTAGACTTAAAACTCCGCAAAGAAATGCAACTTGAATTAAAAACGCTTCAACGTGAAGTAGGTATTACATTCATTTACGTCACGCATGACCAAGAAGAAGCATTGACCATGTCTGACCGTATTGCTGTAATGAGCAAAGGTGTTGCATTGCAGGTTGACATCCCCGAAGCTATTTATGAAAGACCCGCCACAAAATTTGTTGCCGACTTTATTGGCGAAACTAACTTTTTGGATGGCGTTGTTAAAGGGCAAAACAGCTCAACAGTTGAAATAGACCTTGTCGGCACAGGCACAGTGTATGTCGAATCGAGCAGGAAGTTTACTACCGGTCAACAAGTAACAGTCGCGGTTAGACCCGAAAAACTTCGTTTGAATAATCCAGATGATAAAGATAACAATCTCAAAGGGCATGTCGAGGAAGTTATCTATATTGGTACAGATACACACTATGGTGTGCGTTTTGCTGGTGGGCACAAGGCGCGCATCCGTGAACAAAATGTGACCCTCGCCCAAAAAACTTTAGCCAAAACTGGTGATGAAGTGACCATGTCATTTACACATACATCGCCACGTATTTTGACAGAATAGGCGGAGGCTTCGATGCTTAAATTCTTCCGCGGTAAAAGTAATTGGCAACTCTTTGGGTTGCTTTCACCTGGCGCATTGTGGATATTGCTTTTCTTCAACCTGCCGATTTTGATTGTATTGTTTATCAGTTTTGTAGAGCGTGGGCGAGCAGGTGGAATCAAAATTCCACCCGTCTATACGCTTGAAAATTACTCTCAACTATTTAATGCCTGCGTTTCAGAATTTGCAGGCACTGCCTGTGACCCCTTCCTCTATATCGGAATTTTCGGGAATTCCGTGCGAATCGGATTAATCGTCACCTTGTGGTGTATTTTGCTTGGCTATCCACTTTCTTACTTTATTGCCAAACAAAAACCTGCTTGGCGTGATGCATTAATGATTTTAGTCATTATCCCATTTTGGACAAACTTTCTTGTGCGCACTTATGCACTCAAACAAGTATTGGCGGCAGAGGGTTTGTTAAATTCTTTCTTGATGGGAATTGGCATAATTAGTCAACCACTCGATTTGCTCTTTAATGAATCTGCTGTTGTCATTGGTTTGATTTATGGCTATTTGCCTTTTGCTATTCTGCCAATGTATGCTTCGATAGAAAAATTTGACCATACGCTTATGGAAGCCGCTGCTGACTTAGGCGCCCCACCTCGACGTGCTTTTTGGCGTGTCATGCTCCCGATGACGATGCCCGGCGTATTTGCCGCATTGGTACTTGTTTTTGTTCCAGTAGTGGGTGCATTCATTACACCTGATATTATGGGTGGCGGAAAAGTAGAAATGATAGGCACGCTTATCAACCGTCAATTTGGCGTAGCGCGTAATTGGCCCTTTGGCTCTGCCATGTCATTGATTTTGATGTTACTTGTACTAATTGGTGTAATTTTCTATTTCCGCTCTAGCACAGAAGAAACACGGAGGGCGATGTGAGCGCACAAACATTCCCTCCTTATCCTCGCCAAAAAGTTCGATTAGGCACACGCATTGGCAATTGGCTTTTGAGCACGAACGCCGCTTTGGTATTTGGCTTTCTCTATTTGCCAGTGGTTATCTTAATCATCTTTTCATTCAACGATACGCGTTCAGTGGCAGTGTTCAGTGGTTTTTCTACGGAGTGGTATGTGCGCCTATCTCAAAATACTGAGTTACTCGCCGCCGCCAGAAACAGTTTGTTGGTTGGTTTAATCACGACTGTTTTTGCTACTGCCATTGGCACACTCACAGCCATTGCCATGGACCGTTTCCGCTTCAAACTCCGTACAGCGTTTGATGCCAATTTATATCTTCCAATTGTTATTCCTGAAATTGTGATGGGCATTGCTTTACTGCTTTTCTTTAATCAAGCCCTCTTCCCATTTTTGCAAAACGTATTTGGTATTCGAGCGTCCACTGGGCTTCACACTATCACCATTTCACACATTGCATTTGATATTCCCTTTGTGTATGTGATTGTGCGTGCTCGCCTAGCAGATTTTGACCGCACTCTCGAAGAAGCCGCTTCAGACTTGGGGGCAGATGAGTGGAAAACCTTCAACCGTGTGACTCTGCCTCTGCTTATGCCTGGCATCATCGGTGGTGCATTAATGGCATTCACTCTTTCTTTAGACGATTACCTAATTACTGTATTTACCAAAGGCATTCAAGAACAAACCATGCCTTTATATATTTACTCACTTGTTCGTAAAGGTGTAACACCAGAGATTAATGCCTTATCTACAGCATTGCTTGTCGCTTCGATTGGTTTGGTTGGGCTTTCACTCACCGCCCAAAATGGCGGACCTGTTTACACGCGTGCAATGTCTGTGGGTGCTGGGTTAGGTATTGGCATTTATGGTGTGTTTAGAGTATTTGCTTTATTCAGTGCCTTTACAATTGGTAACTTATTCATCACAGTACTGTTGCTAGCAGGTTTATACTGGGCATGGGGTTCATTTAGCGGCTACCGTGAAGAATTAACCGAAACCAATGACTCAGGCAAAATACTTTCTGTCATTGCATTGGTTGTTGTCATGCTGATTTCATATTTATCTGCTTTAATTTTATTATCAAGGTAAAAGGAGGTGATGCGTTCTCAAGAAGCAACTTCAATTGGTCATTCAACATAGAATGATATTGTCTCTCGAAAATACTTAAAGGAGTAGAAGAAATGAAGAAAACGCTATTTTATATACTTGTCCTTTTGGCACTCGTGCTTTCTGCGTGTGCACCCGCTGGAGGGCAAGAATCAAATACGGGTACAGAAACAACTGTCACCTCAGATAGATGCGGTGACCCATCTCAATTGGCAGATAAAATTTACTTTTATAACTGGGTTGAATATATTGACCCTGCCATCAAAGACCAATTTAAAGAAGAATGTGGTGTAGAAGTTGTAGAAACAAACTTTGACTCGAACGAAACATTGCTTGCCACGCTTCAAGCAGGTGGCGCAGATTATGACGTGATTGTCCCTTCCGATTACATGGTGCAAATTTTGATTGATGAAGGGTACTTGATGGAAATTGATAAAAGCGTGGTGACCAATCTCGCTAATATGGACGACTTAAACGTCAACCAATATTTTGACCCTGAACAAAAATACACCGTACCTTATTTATGGGGAACCTCTGGCTTTGCTGTGGATACAAACGTCGTCTCAGATTATGAAGCCTCTTGGCGTATGGTCTTTGAACCCACCCCAGAAAACTGCGGAAAAATTAGCATGTTAGATGACCAACGCGAAACTTTAGGCGCGGCATTGATGTATTTAGGCTATTCTCTCAACTCAACTGACCCAGCCGAATTAGAAGAAGCCAAAAACTTGTTAATTGCTCAAGCCGAGTGTGTGCGTGCGTATGATAGCCAAACCAATGATGATTTAATTATCACTGGCGAAACTGTTTTTGGTCACATGTGGACTGGCGATGCGATTCTGGCAGGTTTACCAGATTATGGTGGTCGTGATGGAATCGTGTATGTCATTCCTGAAGAAGGTTGTGTGATTTGGCAAGATAACTTAGCAGTGCCTGTTGGTGCACCAAATGCTTATACGGCTATGGTATTCATCAACTACTTGCACTACCCTGAAATTGCCGCACAAAATGCAGAATTTGTAGGATATGGCACGCCCAACCAAGCCGCTAAAGAATTTATTTCTGAAGAAGTGCTTGCTGACCCTGGCATTTATCCTCCGCCAGAAGTAGAAGCCCGCTTACAATGGTTAGAAGATGTAGGTGATGCTTTACAACTTTACGACCGCATTTGGACCGAATTCAAAGCCTCAGTAGGTAGTTAAATACATTACAATAGGTGACAGTCACTTTCAAAGTGACTGTCACCTAAAATACTAAATCGGGGCATAATAGTTATAAAAATACACAAATTTGTAATGAATAGTTATAAAACCATTGACATTTATAAAAAATCGTCATAAAATGTGCATGTGGAAAGCATAATCGTCACCGAGCGCCCTGAAAAGTTAGATGAAATTGACCGTTACATCATCCAAACCTTACAAAAGGACGGGCGTGAAGCCTTCGCCCAAATCGCCGAAGACCTCAAAGTATCACCAGGCATGATTCGCCAACGATACAACCGTCTCGTAGAACTTGGCTATCTCAAAGTCATTGCGGCAACAAACCCGCTGATGATGGGCAAACGCACCATGGCAATGATTGGCGTACGCACCGACGGCAGAAAAATGCTTGAAGCAGGCAACAAAATCTCAAAATTTGATGAAGTTGTTTACGTCGTATTTGTCAGTGGCGGCTACGACATCATGCTCGAAGTTTTTTGCAAAGACCATGAAGACCTACTCAAATTCATGACCGAAAAACTTGCCAAAGTAGACGGCGTGCGCGAAACTGAATCCTTCATCTATTTGAAGATTGCCAAAGAAATTTACTTTTAGATAAAAAAACGCTTCGGTCTTGACCTGTAACCTGATTCTGCTTCTACAAAACTTGTCTGCGCCTCAGCATAGAGCAACGCAGAGCCAATTGAAAGGATTTTATGCAAGCCCTCGTTCGTGGATTAAAACAATTTGGGGACATTGTTGCACAAGCGTACTTAATCGCATTGACCATTAACACAAACCCGATAAGTCGCAACAAAAAAACAAACCGCTATTAATTGAAAAAAGACGGCATGAACTATCATGCCGTCTTTTTGTTTGTGTCCCGTCATTGCGAGGAGTGGTGTTTTACACCACGACGAAGCAATCTCATTATTAATGTCGAGATTGCTTCGCCACAAAGAACGAGAGCGTGGCTCGCAATCACGAAAACGTCAATCTAACTCGCACACGCGGGTTATAAAACAAACGGAGAAAATCCTGATATGAAAGTATTACTTGTTGGAGTGGGTGGAGTAGGGGAAGCCATCGCCACATTAGCAAAATCAAGAAAGTGGATGGAGTTAATGGTATTGGCTGATTACAACACAAAGCGAGCCGAAGAAATACAAAAAAAATTAGGGGATGCAAAAAGATTTCCTGTCGAATTCATTGATGCCAGCAAACAAGAAAGCATTGAGGCATTAGCAAAAAAATACAATGTTGATTTAATCATGAATTCGGTTGACCCGATTTTCAACAAACAAATTTTTGATGCGGCGTTTAATGCTGGCGTGAAATATATGGATATGGCAATGACTTTGTCAGAACCACATCCCACAGACCCGTATAATAAAACGGGAATCAAATTAGGCGATTATCAATTTGCGAAGGGCAAACAGTGGGAAGAAAAAGGTTTGCTCGCCTTAGTTGGCTTTGGAGTTGAACCCGGCATGGCAGATGTGTTTGCAAAATATGCCGCAGATTATCTATTTGATGAAATTGATGAAATCGGTGTGCGTGATGGAAATAACATCACGATTGAAGGTTATAAATTTGCGCCGACCTTTTCGATTTGGACAACCATTGAAGAATGTTTGAATCCACCAGTGATTTACGAAAAAGATAAAGGCTGGTTTACGACGCAACCTTTTTCTGAACCAGAGATATTTGACTTTCCTGAAGGCATTGGCAAAGTAGAAGTGGTCAATGTGGAACATGAAGAAGTGTTGCTTGTGCCGCGTTGGATAAAAAATGCCAAACGTGTCACATTCAAATATGGACTTGGCGATGAATTTATGGATGTGTTAAAAACATTAAATAAACTTGGTTTAGATAACAAAGAAAAAATCAAAGTGAAAGGCGTGGAAGTTGCACCACGAGATGTAGTCGCCGCATGTTTACCAGACCCTGCCTATCTTGGAGACAAGATGAAAGGCAAAACTTGTGCTGGGACTTGGGTGACAGGCATCCAGTCAGGGAAGAAGCGTGAAGTGTATTTATATCAAGTGGCTGATAATGAAATCTGCATGAAGACGTGGGGATGTCAGGTAGTCGTCGCGCAAACTGCATTCACGCCATTAATCGCAATGGATTTAATCGAACATGGAATTTGGAAAGGCACAGGCGTACTTGGACCCGAAGCCTTTGAGCCAAAAGTTTTTATGGATAAAATGGCAGAGTATGGCTTTCCGTATGGGATGAAAGAAATGTAAAGACTTAAACAGGTACACAAGTAGGCATGCTCCTGTGTACCTGTTTTCTTGTTTACCAACCTACTTACTAAACAATTGCAAAAAAATATTTCAGGCTACCATTTGTTATACTAAACTCAATGAACACAACCTTCGACAAAGTAGCCTTGCTAAAAATCGCATTCAAAGGTTTGGATGAAGATGAACTGCGCCAAATGTCTGAACTAACGCGCATTGCTACATATCCGCCTGAATATATTTTGTGCCACGAAGGCGCGTACGAAGAAGTGTTTTATATCGTGGCAGAGGGGCAAGCCGAGATTACCAAGCAAATCAATGAAAATGAATTGCGATTATTGCGTGTGGCGGGCAAAGGCGACTTGATTGGCGAAATGGCTTTGATTCAAAACGCGCCTCGTTCTGCCACCGTGCGAGCGATTACTGATTTAACTGTCTTGGAAATGAACAAGCAAGATTTTGGCACCATGCTGACGCAAAGCCCACGCATGGCAATTGACATTATCCGCACTACATTGAATCGTTTGCGTGAAAATGACCAAATAACGATTAATGATTTACAAAAAACGAATCAAGTATTAAGGCAATTAGATAGAAACAAACTTGAGTTTATTCAAGTGGCGGCACACGAACTACGCACGCCGTTAACTGTATTGAAGGGTTACATCAATTTACTACGTGTGACACCAGAATTAAAAGATAAATCTTCATTAACTGAAATGATGGATGGCATTGCCAAAGGCGCAGATAGAATGCACGAAGTTGTCAATATGATGTTAGATGTCTCGCGCATTGACAGTGAAACCATGAAAGTTTTGCCTGCGCCAATTCCATTGAAAATGACTTTGACCGAGTTAGTGAATTCATTATCAAAAGAAATTGCTGAAAGAAAAATTGAAATATCAATTGAGCAAGATGAAAGCATTGCAACAATAAACGCAGACCCATCTTTGATTCAAAAAGCGTTGTATCAATTACTAATCAATGCCATTAAATACACACCCGACGGTGGCAAAGTTAAAATTGCTGTGCAATCTACAATGCTAGAAAACAATATTCCCGCTGTGGATATTCGCTTTGAAGATTCAGGCGTTGGCATTGATTCTGAACATCACGAATTGATATTTGAAAAATTTTATCAAGTGGGTGATGTGGCGCTTCATTCTTCGGGCAAAACTGCTTTCAAAAGTGGCGGACCTGGTTTAGGCTTAGCCATCGTGCGCGGAATTGCCAAAGCACATGGCGGTTATGTGTGGGTGGAAAGCAAAGGACATGATGAGGTCAATTTTTCGGGTAGTAAGTTTCATTTTATTATTCCGAAATAATTAACGATTAAGTTTTGTGCTTTGCAATTTGGGTGGCTAACGGAATGGTTTCGTGTAGACAAGAAACCCTTGAAAATTACCTATATTTTTCTTTTATTCTTGACATAACATCTTCAAAAAGGTATGATTGTCATAACATTATGACATTTAACCAAAAGAAGGCATCATGCTCAATATAGACCGAAAATCTCCTCTGCCGCTTCATTATCAACTCAAGCAACATTTGCTTGAAAAAATTGAGTCTGGCGAATGGAAGCAAAATGATTTGATTCCATCTGAACAGGAATTGCAAGACTCTTTTAAGTTGAGTCGCACAACCGTTCGGCAAGCGTTAAGTGATTTGGTGTATGAAGGCTTGTTAATTCGTGAACGTGGACGTGGCACATTTGTTGCCCCGCCAAAAATGACTCATAGCCCCGAAGATAGAAAAAGTTTAACCGAGTTTATGTTAGACCAAGGCATCAAGCCTGGTTGGAAGGTGATTGAAAAAGGTTTTGTAGAAGCCAATAAAGAAGTTGCTGAAATGCTCAATGTGCCATACAAAAGCAAAGTCTATCGCATTCGACGTTTGCGTTTGGCAGAAGAAAAAGCAATTGGTGTGCACACTGCCTTTTTACCCGAAGCAATTGCAGGTCAAATTAATGAAACAGGTTTGTTGGAGGGCGGTTCATTGAATTACATCAGTCAAATTGAACAGATGACAAATAGTCATGCCAAACGCTCGATTGAAGCAATTGCCGCTTCAGAACTTGATGTGAAGTTGTTACATCTTTCTTTGGGTTCACCTGTGCTGATGATTCAACGTGTGGTGACAGGCGCGAATGGCAAACCAATTGAATTTTTGCAAGCACGTTATCGTGGCGATAGATTCAAATATCAAATTGGAGATTAAGAACGACGGCTGACGACAGACCGCCGACTGTAAAGATTTTTGCGGTCAGCCGTCAGCGGTCAATAATTTTTTCAAACAACAACAGGAGCAAGCATGACTACTAAAAACTACGGCAACATCACATCAACACTTCCTTATCAATGTTTTATGGGGCGTTGGGAAGGCTTATGTAAAACATTCACACCCAAAGGTGATTTTATTGAATCATCCGCAGTTCACATGGATGTGTATTGGAATGAATTAAATAAAAGTTGGCATTTGATGGAAGATTTTGAAAATTTATATGGGGTAGGAAAAACTGTTTTCAACTCCGATATTTCTGTTGATGGAAAATATTGTTGGGCAAAGAGTGAGCAATTAAGTTTACACGGTACTGAACTCACACCTTTTAATTATGTCTTTACGATTGATAGCAAAATTTCAAAAACGCTCGTGCATAACAATCATTATTTTATTGACTCGAACAATCGTCGCATCATCACACATAAATTGCGTGATGGAGAAACTCATATTTTCCAAATTCAAGATTTTGTACGGATTCAACAACCATGATTATTCAAACAGCAGAACAAGGCAAACCAAATTTTGCAATTGAACAAAAAGACCATGCGCGCACGTCGGGTCAATTGGCAAAACATTTTGGCAATGCAAATTTCAATGTGCCAACACCAAAAGACTTGGTGATTTATATTGTTGAACATCATGATGAAGGCTGGGAATCTATTGATGCGTTAGTTGAGCAATCTCCAACCACAGGCTTGCCACATCATCTTACTCAAACGCCATTGCCTTATTTAATTCAAACATCCAAAGCCTCGCCTGATTTCAATGAAAAGCATCATGCCTATTGCGGTTTGCTTTCGTCCATGCACACGTATGGATTATTCAATGGTCGTTATGGTTTATCTGATTTTATTTTCATAGACAAAATTTCAGCGGACCATAAAGCCACTGCAGATGCAATGTTGGCTGATGAATTGACTCGTCAAGCACGCCTCAAAGCGGAACTTGGAGCTGATTCCGTTTCAGCAGCATGGATTCAAGAAGAGGCTTTGTTTAATAACTATAAACTTTTGCAATTCTTTGATACTTTATCTTTATATTTCCATACGACGCATAAAGAAGCACGCAAAGAAGCCACGTTCTTAAACGTCCCCGATGGAAAAGGCTCAAATCAAACATTGACCATCTCCCCCATCGAGAATGAAGCGTATGTTTTATCGCCTTGGTGTTTTGAATCTGACTCAATCGAAGTGTTTGCAGAAGGCAGATATATAAATCCACAACCACAAGGCGCGGATTTTAAATCTATTTTTGAATCAACTCCAAAAGAAAAACAAATTTATAAATTGGTAAAAGGATAGATGGCAGAACAACACGTTCGTTTCAAACAAGGTATCGGACGCTGGGCTGGCAATGCCGAAGTGTTTGATAGCAAAGGCTGTTTCCTTGGTAATGGTGCAGATTACCGAAATGTGCAGTCGTTGGAAAACGGTCGTGTGCGTGTGGATGTTTCGTTTGTGGGTCCGTTCAAACATTCAGGTCATTACTTTATTCAAGAAGAAGGCGACCATCGTTTATATGAAGGACCTGCCAACATTGGGTATGCCGAGGTATTAAGTGAAAACCTTGTAGATGCAAATGCGTATTGGTCTGCACTTGGATTGAGTCAACGATTTTTTTTGATGATTGTAGATGGCAATTTACAACTTTCATTGGCACAAATGTCTCGTGGTGAACACATGATGTATATCGTTGTTGGTCAAAATGACAAGGTGCCAGATGATACACCTGTGCCACAACCAACTGTGGTAAGCGGCACACATTATGACTTGCATGATGATCCAACTTCAGGACGAGGTGAAATTTTATTGCATCGTCCTGGTAGATGGGCTGGTGAGTTGAATGCTTTGAATGAAAACAAAGAATCAATTGGTAAGAAATATTATGAAGAGACTATTACACCGATTAAAGAAAATAGGTTTGGTTTGAGAATTGAAGGTGGTTCATTCGGACCAGAAGTTCGCAAAATGTCTTTGATGACGAATCATTGGCAAGCATGGGCAACCGATGATTCCGAAATTGTTGGTAGTCACAGCTTAAGTGGAGGTCGTGCATTAAGCGGACAGTTCTATCATCGTGAAGCACACTTACGTTGTTGGCGACGTGAAGTAGTGGCTTTAGATGGAAAACGAAAAGCAGTTGTGCAACATTGGTATCGCGGTGGTCAGAGATGTGGTTCGCAGTTTGGTGTGATGGAGTTTGAGAAAGCATGACTAATTCGGTGGTCGAGTAGCTGGGCTCTTGTTTTTGGCGGCGTATCGAGACCACCTGTAAGTAAAGCAATACTTGTTACAAAATTATTTTTGAAAACTTGTTGGTCTCGATACGGGCAGACAAACACTGCCCTACTCGACCAACGGCATATTTACAAAATGACAAACATTTCTTTCATCGGCTCATGGCTCGTTAGTGAATACCTCTACACTCCTGTAGGTGAATATGTAGGAGTCATTCATCAACGCCGTCAATTGATTCCCAAAGATGATGTCATTCGTGTAATTCAACATTGTGAACCTGTCAAAGTAACAACTGAACTTTCTGAAAATGCAAAAGAAACTTTAGAAATTATGAACAAACGTGTTGGCGAATTTGTCTTTGACTTAAAACTTGTCGGCAAGGCACGTCACTATCTTGGTGAAGATGTTATCGGTGGTGGATTCTCTTGGCGAGATGGTGTATTAACTGCGCGCGGTTTTTGGACTCGTTTTGGATATAACTTCACATCATTTTCAATTTTATTAAATCCAAAACGGCAAGTGACTGGTGGAAAATTTTTTATCGCCAATCAAGAAGTTGCTACGATTGTCGGAGTGGCTGTCCCTGAGAATGAAGGTTATCCAGAGTTAAGTGATTCAAAAATTTCTGGAGATTACAAAGGCGAAAGATTTTTAATTTCACCTGATGGTGAATTGCTTGAAACAATGGAAGTCACAGCGAATGAAACAACTTTCACTGATAAAGATGGAATGCGTGGTAATGAAAAAAAATATGGTGCATTAACTGAAACAGAAACAGTAGATGCGCCAGGTCAAACGACATCTGCTATTGAAGTTGTTGATAATGTCAGTGGAAGTATTGCAGGTATCTGGAAAACATTTCGAGATGAAAAATTAAGTCAAGTGTATGTTTATGTGTTGAGGAAATAATGTCTGCGACCGTTAAAACACTTTTTGAATTGTTAGATGAAAACCCCACCGAAGACCGCACACAAGTCTTTGAGCAATTGTGGAATATCTTAGGTGAACTTCGTGCAAAAGTAGATGCATGTTTTTCTACTAAACCTGATTCATCCGTTGCGGATTTGCAACCGTATCAATCTGCTGATGGTAAAGCAAAAGGTTTACTGAGTGCATTCGTCGGCAAAGAAATTGATTGGATGGTTCATTCCTACATTGGGATTCCGACTCAATCTTTTACCAACATGCATCTGACCATTTATCTTGGACCTCACATCCGTGCGCCTCATTTCGGACTTGCAACTGGTACCATGCCTGACATTTTTTACTACTGTGATTACATTCCGCGAGCAGACTTGCTAACCGATTTAGATTATCTTGATAAATACTATCAACCCGCTAATGAAAGTTATTTGAAATTTAGAAATGACAAAGAGTTTCCACAATTTGTTAGCAAAACTTTATACATGCGCACATCCATTTCTGAAATTGGACATTGTTATCTTGTACCACCTACTCAAAAGATGATTGACTCGCTGAGAGATTTATCACATGAGATGTTAGATAGATGGTTGAAATATGTAGATGAAGCCGAGATTGTTCCAGTAGAAGAACGCGCGGCGCTTGCTGAACGAGATTTACAAGTCCGCCGTGCAATTGTAGAACGTGACCCTGCCAACCCGATTGGTGAAAAATTATTTGGTAAGCAAATGGCAGATAGATTGGTAAGAGGCTTGTGGGGCGGAGATAGAAAAATTCCAAGACCGACAGCAGACGACAGACCGCAGACGATAAGTAGCAATCAGCCGTCAGTGGTCGGCGGTCAGGGTGGTGAAAATTGATTCGTGCTTTATTCCACGCCACCACTTTACTGAACGCAAATGCACCATTCAATGTTTTGCATTTGAAAATCTACTACCCTGCTGTATCAACAAACAGTGATGCAGAAAAAATGACTGGCGTATTCCCTGCGGATAAAACTTCCGCGCCGATGCCTGTGGTGATTTTCTTTAATGGAATCAATGTCGGCATTGAAAGCTATCACTGGTTGGCAGTTAAATTAGCAGAAGCAAATTTTGTGACCGTGATGTACTCTCATGTAGCGGAGACTTTACCTAATGTAATTGGTTTGACTCCTTCAATCGATTTATCAAAAGTGAAGCCAGATACTTACAGAAGTGGTGCAACCTGCCCAGCTATTCAACCGATTCTTGATTCACTTAAACAATTAAATGCTGATGAAAAGAATCCATTATTTCAATCTTTAGATTTGGAAAAGATTATTTTAGGCGGACATTCCGCAGGTGGAACTGTGGCATTGCAGAACGGTCAATTTTTTGAGCAAGTGAAAGCCATCTTTTCGTACGCAGGTCACACCATGGCTTCGACCATGTTAGGTTTTGAAGCAGGTACTGTTTTGAAAATTGGAAGTAAACCAACTTTGTTATTGCGTGGTGACAAAGATGGAGTGATTGCGGCGAGTCGCATCCGCTATGGGACGAATGAGCAGAATCCAGACCCAGTGGAGAAAACGTTTGACGAAGCGTATCAATCGTCGGCTAGGGATGAAGCGTATGATGTCTTAATGCAAGGCGCGAATCATTTTTCGATTGCACATCCATTGGATGAAACAACAGGTCGTTTTTTCTTAGACCAAGCAACCACACGTGATGATGAAGAAATCCGAAATGAAATTGCGGAATTAATTAAATTATTTATTGAGAAACATGTTTGTGGAAGTGACAAAGAAGTTATGGCAAAGCATACAGTGATTCGTAAGAAGTGACGGCGGACGACAGACCGCAGACAGTAAAACAAATCCGTCCACCGTCGGCGGTCAGCGGTCAAATAAAAATAATTTTGTTCGATGAGCAAAGGAGTAATACATGTTAAAGAATTTTTGGTGGCCCCTTGAGTTTTCACATTTGGTTTCAAATAAGCCAATACGCGTAACAGCGTTAGAACAAGAATTTGTTTTATATCGCACGAGTGATGGTTCGGCGCATGTGATGAGTGATTTATGTGTACATCGTGGCGGTGCATTATCCGATGGTTGGATGAATGGCGATTGTATTGTTTGTCCGTATCATGGTTGGGAATATAAAACGGATGGCGCGTGTGTGAAAATTCCTGCTCAGCCTGATTTGCCTGTGCCAAAGAAAGCGCGTGTGGATTCATACCCAACTGTTGAAAAGTATGGATATGTGTGGGCATTCTTAGGTGATTTACCTGAAGCCGAACGCCCTGCCTTGCCCGACCTACCTTATTTCGATGACCCACAATTTAAAACAGTGCGTGGCACATTTGAATGGCCCGTGTATTATGAACGCGCGTTGGAAAATAGTTTGGATGCCGCTCATGCTCCGTTTGTGCATGGTGGTTCGTTTGGAAATCGTGAAGAACCTGATATTCCAGATTATGAAACCATTTCACATCACCTCGGCGCAGAAATGACTGTGACTCTGAAACCAAAACGCAAGAACATTTCAGGAATATGGAAGTTGTTATACAAACAAGAAGATCAACCTAAAGGTGTAAAAACGCGCGCCGCATTTTGGATGCCCTGCATGACATTACTTGAAGTAACTTTGCCAATGGGCTTGATGATTCTGTTTAACTTTCATCTACCAGTGAATGAATACAAAACCATCACCAAATGGACTCAAATGCGCACGTTCTTCAAAGGCAACTGGGCAGATGGTGATGCCATCAAACGTGTTTTGAAAATTTTCCATCAAGATTATCCAATTGTATTATCACAACGCCCTGAATTGCTTCCGTATGATATTGGTGCAGAACTTTCTGTAAAAAGTGACGGTATTCAAATTGCATATCGCAAGATGCGCCAAAAATATATTGATATGGGTTGGCAAATTGATATTCACCGAATTAAAAAAGAATATGGTCGCCAACATGCCGTTGTCATTCCATCACCCGCGCGTAAAGAAATTCCTGAACTCGCCAAAGCATGGGTCTTGAATGAAGTACCAACGACTGATATGAAAAACGGTAACAGCGAATAATTTCTTTTATACAAAGGATTGAACATGTCTTTGCCTCAACAACTTTCGCACAATGCATTAGAGAAGATAAAAAACCGCTTCAAACTCACTGAAATTGGGTCGCCGTACCTCAACCTGACATCTCCGATGAGTCCTGCGCCTGTTGGTTCGTTACGTTTGTTCAGTGGAAATGAAATTCACAAAATGGTTTACATCGGACTCGTCGTCCCGCCTATTGGACTCGACTCGCACATGATTTTTGCATTCACCAAACCAGAATCTCATATTCCGCATTTCACACTTGATTCTGTCATGGCTGGTCCATATTTTGCATTTCACTTGGATTTAATTCCGCGTGCAGATTTGGGTGCAAATCTTAAATACTTGAATGCTGTCTTTGATAATTTAACTCCTATCTTTGAAGAAGCAAAAAAGATTGAAGGCTTAACCCCTGCTCAACTCGGACCAAAACAATATGCTCTCATGTCACCGTGGATGTTGGCTTATCGAGCCAATGAATCCGCATTTGAGCAAATCCAAGTCCCAGTTAATGGATATTTGGAACATTGGTTTAACTTGGTTGAAAAAGATATCCCGACCGATGCTATGCCTACAGGTGATTTTGCCAAACGCGACCAATTAAATCGCAACGCCATCTTCGACCCAGAAGTAGATAAAGTTTGGGCACAAGTCTCACGTTTGATTGGCGAAGAGACAAGTGAGAAGTTGCGAGGAATTTTGAGAAATCAGGAAGTAGAGAAATAGACCGCTGACGACTGACCACTGACCGCGAAGGAGCAATCATGTCCTATAAATTTGAAAAACTCGAAGTTTGGCAATCGGCAATGGATTATGCAGATTTGATTTTAGCGGTTGTTGAAAAATTGCCCCAAAAAGAAAACTTTAATTTGAGTTCTCAAATGGACAGAGCAGTAACATCTATTTCGTTGAATATTGCCGAAGGTTCAACAGGTCAAAGCGACCCAGAGCAAGCAAAGTTTCTCGGATATGCAATTCGTTCACTGATTGAAACAGTTGCTTGTTTGCATCATGTTCACCGCAGAAAATATTTGAAAGACCCTGAATTACTCCGCAAACCTTACAAACATTCTGAAATTTTGTTTGCAAAACTTCAAGCCATGCGAAAGGCAATTGCACCTGATAAATATGTTAAGGAAGAACAAGCATTATATGAAGTTTTTACAAATGATGGTGAATGCCCATTTTAAGTAATGATGGCGGATGACCGACCGCTGACCGCAAAATCAATGCGGTCGTCCGTCAGCGGTCTGCGGTCATCATCGCAATCAATTAACAATGACAGGAAATAAAACATGACAAATCAACCCTCATCATGGCAAAAGAGCATCGAAGGCGAATGGCATGGATTACCTTCTATCTTTGATACCGAAGGCAATCACATTGGTTA
>JAEURH010000007.1 GCA_016789365.1 Anaerolineales bacterium | reverse complement strand
ATGGAATATCTGCCAGAGCCACATCCCATATCTAAAACATCTTTGCCAAGAATATCTTTTTCGATAAGGTCATCTGGCAAGCGGCGTTTGACCAATTGCAGGCTTTCTTCAACTAAAGTCATTGAGTCAAAGTTGCGCCACATATCGGCATATAAGTCTGATGTCGATTGCCCCAATACATCAGACTCTTTACGAATATCTGTAAAATTGTTTAAGTCAAATGAATAAGGATGAATAGTATCCAGTACATTTTTAGCAGAAGAAATCAATTTTTTAATGTGACCATTGACAAATTCAACAGGGTTATCTGGCGTAAATTTTGCATAAGGTTCTACAGGATACAGGAAACGATATAACTCATGGCTTAACACCACAACCCAATATGCCAATCCTTTATCAATCATTTCATTGCATAACTGCACAAACTCATCAAGAGATTGATAATATTCTTTTTCTTGTGCTTTAATTTCTTTTTCTGATGCTATCATTTTGATTTCACGCCTCAAATTCTTCTAAAAATAATTTGGTGTTCAAAAAGTTGAACAAAAATTTACTTTCGCTGTTTGGTAAGTTTTCTTTTGAAAGCAAAGTTTTAATTTTATCTTTCTTGATATGTTCAAAGACAGGGCTATCTTCAAGTAAAGTATCGCGAGTGGATTTATCGTTCACATCTAAAAATGAGAAGATGGGCGCGTTGAAGCCAACTTTTCGGCGATTCTCTACAATGGCATCAGGAGCAATACCACGCATGGCTTCACGCAAAACGGATTTGGCTCTGCCATCTTGAATCAAATGGCGTGAGGGAATGCTGTTTGCAAATTCAAATAAATCTCTATCCAAAAATGGAGAGCGATTCTCAACTGAGTAATACATTGAATTCAAATCATCTTCATGCAAAATAACAGGTACAGCCTCATGGAACATTTCGTTTAACATGCGGTTGCGTAACAAACTATCAGTGTAGTGTTGCTCGCCGAATGGCTCAGACCAACTTCCAGTTAAGAAAGAGGCGAAGCGGTCTGCATCCAAATAAATATGGTCGCGGAATGTTTTATCTTTAATAAACAAATCGGGGTCGCTCAAAAATGGATTTCGTACAATCGGTTTGATATGTTGTTCCCATGCTTGTAATGATTTTGCATGTAGTGTTTTATCATTTTGAATTTCATAGAGATAAGCAAGATGATGGTCGTAATAGCCTGTAAAAATTTCATCTGCCGCTGTGCCACTGACCGAAATGCGATACCCATGATTATGAATGCTTTCGGCTAACATCCAATGGGCGTAATATGAAATGGTGTAAACGGGCGCATCGTGATAGCGAACAAGTTTGCGAAGTTTGGAAAGGAAATCACTTGTATCCACTGTGATAGGCGTGTGCCGAATGTTTAATTCTTTAACAGCAAGTTCAATCATATCTTGCTCTTCATAACGCGCATCGGTATTGACAATAGTGAAGCCATGCACATCATAATTAAAAATTCGTTTGGCAATGCTGATGAGTGAGTTTGAATCCACGCCACCGCTCATACAAAATGCCAGTGGCACATCGGCACGCAAACGTAGTTCAACAGAACGGATCAATTTTTCACGTGTGCAATCTACTGCTTCTTGATAGGTCATCGAATCATTTTGTTGAATCAATGGAGACCAATATTTTTCTTGCTTTTCTTTTTTATCTTTTTGAATAGAAAGCGTTGAACCAGAAGGTAACTCAGTAATTCCTTTGAAAAAGTTCTGACCGCCTTTGTATAAAGATTTATATCCGTTCACTAAATAACGGTAAATATGGTCATAATTAATTTCAAGTTTTTTGCCAAGCAATGCGGTAATAAATTTAATTTCTGAACCAAAATACAAACCTGTTGAATCTTTATATAGATATAAAGGCTTTTCACCAAAACGGTCACGGCATAAGGTGAGCGAGCCGTCTTTTTCGTCATACATTGCAAATGCCCACATACCTTCGCATTTATCTAATGAAGATAAACCATCGTGATGCAATGATTTCAACATCACTTCGGTATCTGATTCTGTTTTGAATGCAATGCCTTTGGCTTGCAACTCAGCACGGCGTTCTAAATAATTATACATTTCGCCGTTGAAAATCATCCATTTGTTTTCTGAATGAAATGGTTGATTGGCGCGTTCATCCAAATCAATAATGGCGAGGCGGGCAAATAACAAATAAGTATTATTCTCGCCATTTGCAAAATGACGATATTCGGTTTGGTCTGGTCCGCGTTGCCCCATTAACTTAAGACACAAATTTATTTTTTCTTCTGCAATCGTATTCGTTCCGTAATAGCCAGCAATGCCACACATAATTACTCCACATGCTCTTTCAAGAAAACATCATGGCGTTTTAATGATGTTTTTAATTTTTTGCCAATCAAAGATGAAATTTCATAAGGTGGCAATCCATTGCGCGGACGAATGCAATCAAAATCTGATTCACTCAAGATGATTCCTGCGGATAAATCTTTTGCGGCAACGATACTACGCCTCGCTACTTCGCCCATGCTTGTTTCTGCTTCGGAGATATTTTTCTCGCCTGAGCCAAGCATGGCATCGTATTGATGTATCACATCCGCAATGCGGCGCATGTCAGCAGGGTCTGCGGATAAAGCATGGTCACGAAATGTTGTGCGTGTTTTATCAAGTGTGAAATGCTTTTCGATAATTCTTGCACCTACACTTAATGAAGCAACTGCGGCTTCGATACCAAGTGTATGGTCTGAATAACCAACTGTTAAATTAAATTCTTTTTGCAAAGTTTGAATCACATTTAAGTTTGCATCTGCTAACGAAGCAGGATACAAACTCACGCAGTGAAGCAATGCTAACTGGTCAGCAACCAAGCCTGAATTAAGAGAAGAAGCGATAACATCCACTGATGTTTTTATCTCTTTTAATGTACTCATGCCTGTTGAAAGAATCATCGGTTTATTAAGAGATGCGGCTTTGATAAGTAATGGATGAAAATCTAAATCACCTGATGCAATTTTGATTCCATCAAGCAATGGATTAATTTCTTCAAGTGAATCCACATCAAAAGCAGATGCCATAAATAACGCGCCTTTTGCATGAGCAATTTGTGCCATCTCTTCAAAGGTTTGCATAGGCAAACGAAAGCGCGTGAGTTGTTCAATACGTTGGGTTTGGCTGATGTTTACCAAACGCTCTGGATTAATCAATTGCACTTTTACAACATCAGCGCCAGATTCAACAGCAGCATGCGCCAAGTCAATAGCAAGTTTTGAATCGCCTTCGTGGTTGTTGCCAATTTCAGCAATTAATATTCTTTCACGAGTCAAATCACGATTTTTGATTTTCATTAAATTACTTTGCCTTCATTAACATGCGCGTGCAACACATAAGTTGAATTTGAAATTTCATATCCGCAGGTTTGATATAGCCGCATAGATGGAATGTTTGCAATTTGTGTGCCCACAAGCAGACCTGTGTATTTTTTCATGGCGTCACTAATATGAAATTGAACCAGCCGTTTGCCAATGCCTTGTCCTTGCATATTTTTATCAACGCCAATTAAGTCAATTACGCCAACTTTTTCATTTGTAACGAGTTCTGCTAAAAAACCTACAGGTTTATCATTTATCTCAGCCACGAGAAGTCTTTCGCCTCTTTGTTTACGGATGTAGTTAGCAATCCATTCTCGCTTAATTTTGTCTGCAAGTTCTTTTGAAACGTGAGGGTCAAGATGAAAACGTGAATATACAAAAGAACTTTCAGCAATTTTCAAGACATCTATTTCATCTTCAGGCTTTACGTCACGGATAATGATATTTCCATTTGATGCAATTGCTTGCGGCTTACGTTCAAAAGTAACGTTCACGTCAATGACGCGAAAGCCAGCGTTTGTTAAATCACCAACTTGTGAAACCGCAGTCACTGGCACTTTGGCATAATAAAATGCACGTTTTGGAAGTTCTTTTGGAAAAATATTTTTTGAGTTTTCAAGATTTACTTTGAAAACATCGTATCCAAAGACTTCGCTCAACCATGTGTCACTTACAAACTTCATCCACTGACCTTAATATCCATCCAAAACTTTCCGCTGGGGTCAAGTTCTTTGTACCAGTTAATGTATTTCGGAAAACCAATGTCAATTGGATTCGTAGGTTTGTAACCAATCAAGTCATCCAACTTTTTCACACTTAATGTGCCGCGGAAAGGCATGAGATTATCACGTTGAACAAATTCCACAGGTGCTTCGGGGAAATGTTCTTTGATAATGCCAACTAAATCATTGATAGAACGTGATTTACCATACGTCATATTAAAGATTTGATTGCGTGAATTTGGATGTTGAATCACTCTTTCAATACCATTCGTCAAATCTTCAATATAGGTGAAGTCGAGTTTTTCACTACCATCGCCATCAATCTTCAAAACTCCACCTTTCATAGCGCTTTCAATGAAGATTTGCCCGACACGGCGGCTAACGCAACGAGGTCCATACAAAGCCGAAGGGCGAATAATGGTGTATGGCAAATCAAACACTTGTTGATAGGCAATTACCATTTTTTCGCCAGCCACTTTTAATGCTCCATAAATTCCGATTGGGTCAAGTGGATGAGTTTCTTCTACTTCTTCGGTCAAGAAGTTTCCATAGACCATGCTAGAAGAAAGGAAAATAAAATGTTCTACTTTTCCACGCGCATTATCTAAAGCGTTTTCTAAGGTTCGCAGGCTATGGTCAAAGGTGCTGTATGGGTCTTTGTTCGATTTACCCGCATGAGAAATTGCCGCGAGGTGAATAATGACCTGTGGGTTAATTTGAGTCAACAAGCGCGACAAAGCATGATAATCTCTCGCATCTTGCACATGCAAAGGAATTCCCGCTTCACGCAATAATTCCAAACGTTGATTAATCACTTTCACATACAAATCACGATTCGGGTTACTAGCCGCATCTGCTGAGGTGTAAGCAAGCAAATTGTTTACTTGTAAACCGTCAATAATTTCAACTTGCGCACCTTTTGACTTTAAGGCAAGCGCAAGATTATGACCAATAAAACCTGCGCCACCGATGATGGCAATACGCCTATCTTTTAGGGGGATTAATTCAACTGTCATTAGTTTAACTCCTTCAAAATGGAAGAAAAGGTTTGGGAAATATAGACCATGTCGTCGGTCGTCAGATGCGGTCCAACAGGCAAAGCAATAGATTGGTCGCTGATTCGTTCCGCGCCAGCGAAATCCGCCGCGTTATATCCATATTTATTTTGATAATAAGACATGCGTGGCACAGGTTGCGGATAATACACGCTTGTACCAACGCCTGCCGCATTTAATTTTTTTACAATTTCAATTCGCTTCGCATCTAATGGTTTTTCTAACACAACGCTCAAACAATAAAAACTAGAGATAGCATCTTTATTTTGAGAATCTAAAATGGAAATGCCAGAAATATTTGAGAGACCTGATTTCAAAGTAGTGAAATTTGCCTCACGTTTTTCACGAATCACACCCATACGTTTTAATTGTTGGCGACCAATCGAAGCATTGATGTCACTCATGCGATAGTTCAAACCAACCCCAAGCGTGTCATACATACCGGGGATAGTGCGTTCTGCAAATGTTTTATCTACATAAAAGCCGCGAATTTTTGAAACACGCGCCGCAACCTCTTTATGTTTGGTGACAAACATGCCACCATCACCTGTTGTAATATGTTTGACTGGATAAAACGAGTAACAGCCTGTATCACCAATCAAACCGACATGTGTACCTTTATAACGAGAACCAATTGCCAAAGCACAATCTTCAATTACTTTCAAACCATGTTTATCGGCAATTTTCATAATCGCATCCATTTCACATGGCACGCCAAGAAAATGAACCATGCTGATGGCTTTTGTTTTCTTTGTGATAAGGCTTTCTAATTTAGACGCATCAATATTGCCCGTAGTTGGTTCACAATCTAAAAACACTGGTTTCGCCCCAACCATTTCAACAGCATGAGCCGTTGCTACATGCGTTTCGGCTGGCACAATCACTTCATCCCCTGCGCCGATTCCCATTTCTAAATAACTTAAATGTAATGCCGCCATACCAGAACTGACAGATACACAATATCCGCCACCCATGTATTCAGCAAATTCTTCTTCAAAGGCTTTGCTTTGCGGACCATGTGTTAATACATCACCAGCCAAAACTTCTAAGACTGCATTCTTTTCTTCATCACCAATCCACGGTTTACCAAACGGAAGGTTTCGAGTTGTCATAAATATTTTATTGTCTCCAATCTTTTTGTTATCAAAGCGCGGTCACATGCGGCGCTGACGCTTAATCCGTCAAACGCGGCTTGAGTTTGTTGATTGATATTTTTATCTTCTAACACTGCCGAAACAAAATCAGGTATCAAATCACCTTTATCTGCTGGCAGTGTGGGCATATTTAACATTTCTGCTTTTTTATCTTCATCGCGCGTCCAATGTACACGCGCACCCATATCATCGTAAATAAACGTTCCTTTTGTTCCAAACACCCGCACCACATGTTGATGCCGATGCACACTTCCAAAATTTGCTGTAATGCGCGCCACCAAACCTGATTCCATTTGCATAGTAGATGCCACAAAATCGTTATAACGAAATTTTGTACCTTCGGTTGAAATACGATTACCCATTGAAAAAACATTTTGTGGGCGTTCATTGATTATCCACAACATCAAATCAATCAAATGCACACCACCGCCTTCCATCACTGAATAATTTTCAACGACATTGCGCCAACCGTCAGTTATCTTATGTAAACGTCCGTATAAATATTCACCATCAAAAGAATAAATCTTTCCAAATTCTCCAGCGTCAATTTTTTCTTTCAACCATTGATACACTGGCGTTGCTCGTAAAATCAAATTAGAAGCGAGTTTTATCTTTCCATTTTGTTTCGACCAAACTTTTTGAATCTCTTGCAATTGTTCTATCGTTTGGCATAAAGGCTTTTCAACAAAAACATGTTTACCAGCGTTGATTGCCTGAATAATTTGACTAGCATGGTCATCATCAAAAGAGGCGATGGAGATGATTTGCACATCTTCATCTTTCAAAACCGCCTCATACCCTGACGCTACACCTGCTCCTGTTTCATCAGCCAAATTCTTCGCTTTGACCTTGTCATGGTCTAACACCCAACGAACCTGACATCGAGTGTCTCGATGATATGCACGCAAATGCCGCTCGCCGATTCCCAAACCAACTACCGCTACGCCAATTTTCTTCATTCGGTCACTTTCACCTGCGGAAGAAAATCATAATTAACTTTTGATTCCATTTCTTCTACACGCTGTAAATCACCGAAAGTATCCACAACAAAATTTAATTTCGAGTAATCAGCATCTATATTTTCAAGGTTCAAAATCTTATACTCGCCCACGTGAGTATAATAAAACTTAGTAACATGCTCGCAGTCACTATCGGATAATCTATTTGAATCTATTTTGCTAAATGACTTTGCATTCAACAACTCAACACTGTGACCATGTGGAAAGGTTCTTTTTTGCACATTCGTAATCAAATCCAATGATTCATCTACATACGAAGTCATTGTTTTCAATATCTTACTATTCAACAACGGGCTATCAGCACTGATGCGAAAAAACCAATCGCACGGGTTTTCTTGCAAACAAGACTGAAATCTGCCAAAAACATTTTCTAATGAACCACGAAATACTTTTATTCCTAAAGATTGCACATACAAAGCCAGCGGGTCATCAGATATTTCATTACTGGTAGCGACAATGATTGAGGTTTCATTAAACTCACGTTTTATGCACTCAATCACTCTTGCAATCATCGGTTTGCCATTGACCGGGGCAAGCACTTTACCAGGAAAGCGGGAAGAACTCATCCGCGCTTGAATAAAGACCTTAATATCCATTTGAGCATTCAGTTTCTGAATTCTCGCACGGGAGCGAGATTCTGTCAACCCACAAACGCTTTCACCGCCCCAATCACCTCATCCTGTTGACCTTCCGTCAATTCAGGGTACAAAGGCAAAGCCAGTGTTTCTTGAGATGCCTGTTCAGCAAAAGGGAAATCCCCTTCTTTGTAACCAAACTTCTTACACGGCTCTGAAAGATGTGGCGGTATTGGATAATACACTTCCGAAGCAATGCCTTTTTCTTTTAAGAATTTTTGCAAAGCATCACGCTTTTCAGAGCGGATAATATACAAATGATAGACGTGTTTCGCCCATTCTTTTTCAAGTGGTGTGACAATATCCAAAGACGCAAGATGTTCGTTATATCGTTTTGCTAATTCACGGCGTTTATCATTCCATGAATCAAGATGTGGAAGTTTGGCTTGCAAAATCGCCGCTTGAATTGCATCTAAACGGCTGTTGTAACCTACTTCTTCTGAATAATATTTTTTCTTCCAGCCGTGTGTTCGCAACATTCGCATTCGTTCTGCTAACTTAGAATCATTTGTTACAACCATGCCACCATCACCAAATGCGCCTAAATTTTTTGTTGGGAAAAAACTCAAACAACCAATATCGCCAAACGAGCCTGTTTTCTTTCCTAAATATTCCGCGCCAAACCCTTGCGCGTTATCTTCAATCACTTTCAAATTATGTTTGCGCGCAATTTCCAAAATCGGATTCATCTCAGCAGGATGACCATATAAATGCACAGGAATAATCGCTTTTGTTTTTGATGTAATCGCCACTTCAATTTTGTTCACATCAATCTGATAAGTCTGTGGGTCAATATCAACCATGACAGGTTTTGCGCCCACGCTCATCACCGTGCCAGCCGTTGCAAAAAAAGTATAAGCAGGAATAATCACTTCATCGCCAGCGCCAATGTCTAGTGCGCGCAATGCTAAAACCAAAGCATCTGTTCCCGAAGCAAGACCAACTGCAAAGTCCAAATTAAGAAGCGATGCAATATCTTCTTCAAACTTTGTCACTTTTGGTCCCAAAATAAAATGACCTGACTCCAAAGTGGATAAGACAGCCGAATCAATTTCTTTTTTGATGGAATGATATTGCGCGGTTAAATCAACTAATGGAATCATTTACGCTTCTTTCTCGACCACAACTTGATTCTGTTTCATATAATTTTTTCCACACTTGATGCAAGTTGCGCGTTCGTTATCAAATTTGATTTGCTCACCACATTGGCACATCCAACCTTTAATTTTTGCAGGCGTTCCATATACAAGTGCGTAATCTGGCACATTTTTTGTGACAACCGCACCTGCACCCACAAAACAATATTGACCCAATGTTGTGCCACAAACAATCGTCGCATTTGCACCAATAGAGGCACCTTTGCGAACTAACGTTTTTTGATATTCATCTTTGCGATTAACATGACTGCGTGGATTGATAACGTTTGTGAAAACCATGGAAGGTCCGAGAAAAACATCATCTTCAATTGTCACGCCTGTATAAAGTGAAACATTGTTTTGAATTTTTACATTATTACCAATCGTCACATCTGATGAAACCAAAACATTTTGACCAATGTTACAACGTTCGCCAATTTTGGCGCGTGGCATAACGTGACAAAAATGCCATATCTTTGTGCCTGCACCAATTTCAGCACCTTCATCTATATAACTGGATTCGTGAACGAAATAATCTGTCATTTTATTTTTTCAATAATGGATGTACTAAAGAATCTTTTTGTGAAATTTTAGCCGTGCGAATTTTATAAGTTAATTCAATTGAAGGTCTGGCATCGGAGATTCCAAATCCGCGACCTGCTAATGTTTCTTGATAGACTTTTGTGTGTAAATCTGTAAAGCCTTCTGAAAATTCAATTTCTTTACCATCTACGGTAATCGAACGAAATGTTGTTTTGTTACTTGCTTTTGATGATTCTGGCAAATCATTTTTATCTACCGATAAAAACCATTTTACGTTTGCGCGTTCTAACTCAATAAAGCCAGACATGCGATTGTCATCTGAATAATAGACTTTTATGCCTTGCATCGAACCAAACAGCCATAATAACAAATCAAAAAAATGCACGCCGATATTCGTGGCTACTCCGCCCGACTTATCATTTTGCCCCTTCCACGAAACTTGATACCAAGGTCCACGGCTGGTGATGTAGGTTAATTGCACTTCATGTTTTGTGTTTGCATTTTGCAACGATTCTTTCAATTTGATTAATTCGGGGTGAACTCGCAATTGCAAAACGGTGTAAATACGATGGCTGGTTTCATTTTCTAATTCTTCAAGTGCATCAAAATTCCAGGGGTTAATCACTAAAGGTTTTTCGCAAATTACATCTGCTCCCACACGCAGAGCAAGCCGGCAGTGAGCATCATGCAAGTAGTTCGGCGAACAAATTGAAACAAAGTGGATGCGTTCTGATTCTGCTCCCCGTCGTAATTTTTCTAAATGTCTATCAAAGCGTTCGATTTCGGTAAAAAATTTAACATCGTAAGAATATTTATCTAAAATTCCCACAGAATCTTTTGGGTCTACTGCCGCAAGCAAACGATTGCCAGTATCTTGTATCGCTTGCAAATGACGTGGAGCAATATAACCACCAACGCCGATAATTGCAAAATTCTTAGGCATGATTTCCGTTCCGATGCCTTACTTGATACTCTTGCCCTTTCGATTCCAAAATAATATCTTCTGGTAAATCGCTAATTTGAATGCCTGCTTCAATGCAAGTGAGGCGCAGAATATCCATCATTTCGTCATTGCCATTCAAGTAAACTTTTTTAACATCTTGTTGTTTCAGTTCAAGTGCTAAGGCGCGTGCCTTCTCACGGAATTGGGTATACACTTTCAAAGAATCTTTGGCATACGAAAGAGCGCGTTGGGTAAAAACCTTCATGCCTTCTGAGGTGAGGTCGTATTTCAAACGAGTACGGTCTAAGTGAGAAACTTTCACCCAGCCACGTGTGATTAAACGTTTGATATACCAATTGACACTGCCCACCGCAATGCCTAAACGGTCAGATAAATTCGCTTGGGTTACAAGCGAATCGTTGGCAATTTCATTCAATAAAGCGTATTCGTGGTTTTTGACTTCGGTCATAGTTTGAGCATTCAGTTTTTGAATTCTCGCACAGAAATACCTCCCTGTCAAGTTAGGATTTTACAAAATTAAATTTGCTTCAAAATTTCGGCAATTTTTACTGAGGCATCGCCGTTTCCATAAAATTTTATACGCTCTGTTTTTGGAAACCAATTTACAAAACTGTCTCGAATTAATTGTGAATTTGCTCCCACTAATATATTCCAACCTGCTTCTACTGTTTCCACCCATTCTGTTTCTTCACGCAAGGTAATGCAACGCACACCTAAAAGATATGCTTCTTTTTGCACGCCGCCAGAATCTGTCAGAATGCAATTTGCATTTTCTTGTAAGATGAGCATGTCAAAATATCCAATGGGTTCGATTAAATCAATGTTTTTGTTAACCGATAAATTCCATTCATTCATCATCTTGCTTGTACGTGGGTGAAGTGGCAAGATAACTTTTGTTTCTAAACTAGCCAAGCCATCTAAAATAGATTTTAGTTTTTCTTTGTCATCAGTATTGGCGGCGCGATGAATGGTAGCAAGTGCGTATTCACTTTTTGCAATGTTGAGGCGAAATAAAATGTCTGATTTTTTGCGAGCAAGCGTCAGGTTATGAAGAAGCGCGTCAAACATCACATCTCCTGCTTGATGTACGCCGTTGGTGATACCTTCTTTTGCTAAATTTTTAATTGCAACATCGGTTGGGCAAAATAAAAATGTTGAGATGTGGTCTGTTAGCACACGATTGATTTCTTCTGGCATGGTGCGGTTATATGAACGTAAACCCGCTTCAATATGCGCGACGGGGATATTTGTTTTTGCCGCGGAGAGCGCACCTGCTAGCGTGGAGTTTGTGTCGCCATAAACAAGTAAGATGTTAGGTTTGATTGTATTAAGAACTTTTTCAAGTTCAATTAACATTTTGCCTGTTTGCTCGCTATGGTTTCCACCACCAATGCCAAGATGGAAATTTGGTTTTTGCATTTCCATTTCTTCAAAAAAAACATCTGACATGCCATAATCATAATGTTGCCCTGTATGAATTAAAATTTCTTGAAATGAATCTTTTAAGGCGCGTGAAACAGGTGCCGCTTTTATAAATTGCGGGCGCGCACCAACTACTGTGGCAATCACTTTATTTGGCATCAGAAACATCTCGTATCATTTGTTCATATTCATTGGCAATTTTTTGAATATCAAATTTTTTTGCTTTTTCTAAACTTGCTTCACGAAATTGTTTTAATTGACTTGGGTTTGAAATTAAATTTTGGATTACCCGCGCAAACACTTCTTCGTTTTGCACTTCAATTAAGTAACCATTTTTTTCGTGGTCAACCAAATCCAAAAATCCGCCAATATCGCTGGCTACGATTGCCAACCCCTTTGCCAATGCTTGCACACCCACCACAGGTAAGCCTTCAGAAAGTGAAGGCATAAATAGAATGTCACTTTTAGAAAACTCTTTTATCACATCTTGTGGTGTAACCCAGCCAGATAAATAAAATCCTGTTTGCATGTTATGTTTTTCAATTTCTTGTTTTACTTCATTGAACATGGGACCATCTCCCAGCATGGCACACGTCCAATCTAAATCTTTTAGGTGAGAAAGGATTCGCACGATAGCAAGCGGATTCTTTTGAGTAACAAACCTCCCCGCAAAAATGAGGCGCGGAGGTTGATTTATTTCAAGCGGGGTGGGAATCAAATGTAATACATCCGCCCCGTTTGGAATCACGCGAATATTTACATCATAATGTTTCAATGCTAACTGACGAGTAAATTCGCTCACGGCAACAACTTTTTTGGCATGTTTCCAAATGGGTTTGGTGAACGGTTCTAACCAACGAAACCAACTGCCTGTTTTTTCAGGAACGCCACCTGGCACATCGCCAAGATGGGCAGTGAGAATATATGGAATCCCTGTGATTACAGAAAGCATCCATGCTAATGCGCCAGAGGGAACTGCAAAGTGAGTATGAATCAAATGCGGGCGATGAAATAAAATTAAACCTAAGCCAACCCAAAAGCCCACTAAAATAAACGCCAGCATGGTAGTAAAACTTGCTACAAAAGGCTCTGTGCGCAAAGAAGGAACACGGACAAGATGAATTCCATCTTGTATTTCTTTTTTAGGCAAGCCTTGCATGTGAGCAGTTAACACAGTCACATCATATCCGCGTGAGGCAAGTGCTTTGCAAATATCATACGCCGCTCTACCGCCGCCGCCGCCAATGGGTGGGAATTCGTAAATAATGACGAGAATTTTCATAAGGTTAGGCTGGCGGCTCTTGTTTGTTATTCATGGCGGCAAGGATGGAAGGTAAAAAGAAGGCGCCTGGTAGGCTGGTGATGATAAACAAAATTCTAATGAGAATAGCAATGGTTAAACTTTCGGCGTTGCTTAAACCGCCAATGTTAGAAAGTAAAAAGGTAAGTGAAAGCTCTTGCACGCCAAAGCCATTAATTGAAATAGGGATAAGGGTGACGAAGTAAGTCAGACTCCATAAACCTGCAATGAGCCAATAGGAGAGATGGTCGCTCATGCCTTCGGCAAGCAGGTAAATAGCGGCAAAAATGCAAGCCATGTTTACAAAAGTAAAGAAGAGCGAAGAGATTAGCGCTTTGGGTTTTTTGAGCCAAATGGAAAAAGCATTTAAGGTGCGTTGAATAAAGGCGCGTATTTTTTCGATAAGCGGAGCAATCGTTAGGGCTTGCAGGCTGTTGGGGTTGGAGAACACAGGTATAAGTCCGAAGGGAAGCGCGAAGAGCATACCTGCCATACCGATTAATCTATCAGCCACAAGTGAAGCAAGGCAAACGGCGCGGTCATATCCTAATTGCATTGCACCTGTTAATCGAACAACATCACCGCCAATGGTGGTCGGCAAAAAGTTTGATGAGAATAATCCAGTAAATGTAAGCATGGCGGTTCGTAAAAATGGAATCTCAACTTGGGCTGAGCGTAGAAGAATGTGCCAGCGTAAAATGACAAACATGCGTGAGACAAGCATGACGAAAATGCCTAAGATGAAATAAAGCGGTTGGATGCTTTTGAGCGCCGAGATAATTTCTGCGCCGCTTTCTTCGCGGATTAATATGGCGAGCAAAATTAATGCGAGCAGTGTGCCTGCTAGCCGCCATACATTTTGAATTCTTTCGTTCTTTGGATTCACAAGTTTATTCGTTGATATTAATTTTTTTGCGAATGGTGTAAGTGGGTTTACGTTGCGATTCGTGATAAGTGCGCACGAGCATTTCAGCAATTAAGCCCATCAGAATAGATTGAAAGCCTAGTATAAAAAACATAGCCGTCATTGGCAGTAGTGGAGAAGTAGAAATTGCTACTTCAAAAAATACTCGCCTTACAAAAAGATACCCAAGAGAGATTGCACTCAATAAAATTAGAAAGCCACCCGCGCTACCAAAAACGTAAATCGGTTTGGCGGAATATGAGACAAGAAATTTTACGGTGAATAAATCTAAGATGACTTTGACGGTTCTTTCCATGCCGTATTTGGTTTTTCCAAAGCGACGTGGGTGATGATTGACGGGCATTTCGGTAATCTTTGCGCCGACAGAACTAGCATATACGGGGATGAAGCGGTGCATTTCTCCGTATAAACGAAAACCTTCTAACACTTCGCGGCGATAGGCTTTGAGGGTGCATCCATAATCATGTAAGTGAACGCCTGTGACCCATGAGATGATTTTGTTTGCAATCATTGAGGGGAAGTTACGAGTGAGTGCATTATCTTTACGAATTTTGCGCCAACCACTGACGAGGTCGTACCCTTCTTCTAGTTTGGCAAGTAATAGCGGAATGTCGGCTGGGTCGTTTTGCATGTCAGCATCAAGTAAAACGATGATGTCACCTACGGAGTAGTCAATGCCTGCGGCAATGGCGGCGGTTTGACCAAAATTGCGCCGAAAGGAAACGACTCGAATATGCTCTGGGTCTTTTTGAGCATAACTTTGTAGAATCTCAAGGCTGTTATCGGCACTGCCATCATCTACAAAGACGACTTCCCATGATTGATTGATATTTTTCATGGTGTTATAAATCGCCTCAAATAACATGGGCAAGTTGGCATGTTCGTTATAAACGGGTATGACAATTGATAAGTTCATTTTCTTTGAAAAATCCTTAAGCCCTCGCCGTCAATGCAAGAGGGGGCGACGGGCGGTGGGGTAAATTCTGTAAAATTGGTTGGGGTTAGGTATGCTTTCCAACTCTCAAAACGTTTTTCTTCGATGATAAATATATCAGCGCTATCTCGCCATTCGACTAATGAAACACTATTCCAGTAGCCGAAGCGGTTTAGCATATCTGCATCTCCGCCACGACGATAGGCGTAGCCATCATTAATTTGGGCGGGGAAAATTTTAGCGTTTGAAACATATACCATTGGCACAAACGATAATCCGCCATCCCAATATACCAGACTATCGGTTGGGATGATGCTTGCAAGATATTCACCAACTTGCTCGTTGGCGAGAATGATGTCTGTGCGGCAATCTAATTTGCTTTCGCCAAGATGTAAAAGCGGAGATAATACAAAGCCGATTATCAAAAACAAATTCATTAAAGTGAGCGAGAAATTATTTTTCTTTTTTCGCCAAATAAAATAAGCAATTGTGATGGTTAGAAAACCGAGTAAAAAACCAAAGCCTGCACCAACGGCGCGTTTAATTTGAACTGGCTCAAAATTTAATCCGTATTTGAGGGCATCTTCAAGAGAAATGAATACGGGAAGAAACTGCCCGGCGCGAATGCGCGGTACAAGCCGCAGGTCCGTTAAAGAAGCGGTGACGTTTTCAAAGTTTGAAAATCCCATTCCAATTGAAGTCAATAAAATAAATGGGATGATGAGAATTGCTATCCAACGGGCAAGTGAAAATTCTTTAAGTGAAGCAAAAACGATGGCGAACAATAAAATACCGAGCGGGTCGAAAAATCCGAGGTAATTTGAAAAACAAAACACACAACTATAACTTTCATATTCACTGGCAAGTGATGCCCAAGCATGTAACAGCCATAAACTAAAATATGAAACTGATAAAAACACAAAAGCGCGGAATGAATCTTGTGATTGTTTTATTTCACGCCAGAAAAATAAAGCGAAGATACTTCCGATAATTGGGATGAAGTGATAGCGAATGCCTTGATAAAAAGCATTCACACGGTTTGGGAAATCAATGGTGGGGTCCCAAACTGCTTGTGCGTCTTTGGGTAAACGAAATGGGTCTAAAAATGGAGTGAGGTTTTCAGGAAACCACGGCGCCCAAATTTGTAAGATGTGGGGCCAATAATAAGCATGAACCGCTAAAAAAAACAATCCGCCGACTAATAAGGCTAAGATTCCTTTTTCTTTTCCATGTTGCCAAAAAACGTATAAAACAACAAATAAAAGAATAGGCGCCATGTTTTGACGGGTCATCACTGCTAAGGCAGCTAACAATGCACCAGCGATAATGTGCCATGGTTTGCTATATTTTTGCACAACAAAAACACACATCCACACTAACATACAGGCAATTAAAACTTGCGATACAGTGCGGACATGCAATTTGATAATCATGGGGCTGAGTGCAAACACCCACACTGCGCCCGCCGCAAACCAAACATTGCTCCAACGCCGAACAACAATCCATGTGCCGAGTAAAGTTAACAAACCGATGAATAAAAAGAAATATCTGCCAGTTCGTAAGCCTGCGCCAAAAACATATTCGGCAAAGCCTGGAATTAAGAATGCAAACGGTGCTTTGTTGGTGAGCGGACCATACGGCTCAAACGGTTCGTACAAGCCGCGCGCAAATAAAATTCCTTTTAGCAAATACGCGCCTTCATCTAAACTGGTGACGGTGGTATGAGCATATATCAAGCCTTGTATTAAATAGAAAAGTCCTCCCAACCCTGCTAGCCAAAATGGAACAGCAGGATGAGATATTGTTTCTTGAACTTTTTCTATAAAACGCTTCATACTTAAGGGGAAGTTGGGTCTAGCTTTTTTGGTGACGTGCTACATCCGCATCCACCATCATGGTCACAAGTTCTTTGAATGAAACTTGCGGCTCCCATTTCAACTGCTTGCGGGTTTTGGCAGGGTTGGAGATTAACAAATCCACCTCGGCTGGGCGATAAAATTTTTCATCCATCACCACAAATTCTTTATAGTCTAAGCCGACATGCGAGAAAGCGATTTCACAAAATTCTTTTACAGAATGCGTTTCGCCTGTGCCAACCACATAATCATCTGGCTTATCTTGTTGAAGCATCAGCCACATCGCCTCCACATAATCACCTGCAAAACCCCAATCACGTTGGGCTTCTAAATTTCCTAAGCGTAATTCTTTGGCTTTACCTGTTTTGATTCTTGCCACGCCGTCTGAAATTTTGCGTGTCACAAACTCTAAACCTCGGCGCGGACTTTCGTGATTAAACAAAATACCTGAAACCGCAAAAATATCAAACGACTCACGATAATTGACCGTAATCCAATGCCCATACACTTTTGCCACGCCATACGGGCTACGCGGATAAAACGGAGTCTCTTCGCTTTGTGGCACTTCCATCACCTTACCAAACATTTCGCTAGACGATGCCTGATAAAAACGAATCTTCGGGTTTACAAAACGAATCGCCTCTAACATGCGCGTTACACCTAATGCCGTAATATCGCCAGTTAAAGCAGGTTGATTCCACGATGTTGGCACAAACGATTGCGCCGCTAAGTTATACACTTCACTTGGCTTATATTCTTCGAGCATTGCTAGCAAAGAGCCTTGGTCTTGTAAATCGCCTTGTACTACAGTAATATCGTCTAATAAATGGTGAATGCGCTCATAATTTACTGTGCTAGAACGACGGGCAACGCCAATAACGCGATAGCCTTTTTTAATTAATAATTCAGCGAGATACGAACCATCTTGTCCTGTTATCCCTGTTAACAAAGCAGTGGGCATGAAAACTCCTATTCAAAATTCAGTCGCTGAATTATACACGATGTTGCGCACGGTCTCGCCAAATGCCCCAAGCCAAAATCAAAACCCATGCGCCGAAAATAATTGCTACCATTTGTTGAAATGACAATTCAAAACCTATATATATATATCTTTCCAAATACCAATTCCCGAATACCAAAACTAAAATCAATTCCATCAACAGCACACGCGGCAACCACGCATTTTTTGTTTCGCGCCACCACACCCACACATGCCCTGCCAAAAGCGCTTGCCACAAAAACAAAATTGAACGATAACGTGGATTATCCCATTGGTCGCCGCCGCCGCGTAAGGCAGTGAACAGAATCCACGCCCAAACAATAAAACTTAACCACAAGATGACTTTCCGCTTCTTTTCTTGACCGATGCCTGCTCCTGCTAACGGAGACAGAATCATTAACGGAATCAGTGCATACCACCCGACAGAACGCAATATGCCTATGGTTTTCCAAACAATGGTAGTGGGGTAAATCAAAATGGCTGGTAGAACAGGTTGAAGAAAACCATACACCATCACAAACGGCAGTTGTAACCATGCGGGCATTTCTTCAAACAATTTTTGCACCCAGCCAGAACCTCGTTCTATTTTGAACACATTCCACTTCAATGATTCGCGGATGAAGTTATTAATCACTGCCAACGGAGAATCACCTGTTAAATTTCCGCGTGTTAATGCAGAAGAAAGGATAAACAAACCAAGTAAAAAGATAATGATGACAATGAGAATCATCCACCACGAAACTTGACCACGCCCGTTATCGAAATAATACCAACCTGCTAAGATGATTAAAGTCACTAATGCAATTGAGGGTGAAACGAGCAACATGCCTACAATTCCAATCGCAAGCCATGTTAAAAGTTTTTTATTTTTATCTTTTTGCCAACTAGCAAAACCCCATAATGCAAAGGCGCTAAACGCTAGTAGATACGGTTCGCGCATGGCGCTTCCAGCGAGTAAAATGTTTTCGGGGTACAGTGCCAAGATGAAGGTCGAAGCCGAAGCGATTTTTTCATCCCATAACAAATTTGCAGATTTGTATAAAAATGGAATCGCTAATGTTCCCATCAAAGCGGAAATTAGAACAAGTAATAAAACACGATGTTCGTCAAGTGAAAGATAACGATAGATAAACGCGCTGAACGCGAGAAGCCCGCCGTATTGGTCGTAAGCAAATTTCTCGTTGAAGGCATTGAGAATCGGTTGATTCGATTGCGATAATTCCCAAGCCTGTGTGTCGCGGCGATACGCATCGGTATAAGTAAAGCCAGCCTTTTGTTCTTCGTCATCTGCATAACCATAAATTGGAAGCGTGAGGTAGGTTGCAACCCCGCCACCAAAACGGAAGATGAATGCGAATGCAACGATGATAGCAAGTGTTTTGTAATTACTTGCCCAACGAGTTGTGATAGTTAAAATAATAAATGAAAGAAGAAAGAGGAAAGAAAAACTTACCCAACCGCCATTTTGGATTAATGCTAGTAATGCGCCAAATAGTAGCGCGGATGGAATCATCCAATAAAAATCTTTGATGTTAATGTATTTCATTAATAAAAAAACCTCTCGGTATTATACCCATTCTGGGTACACATATCCGAGAGGTTAAGAAATCATTTTAAATTTTTAATCTGTAAGTGTGAGATTGCCTGCGCCCATATCAATGATGATTGTCAGTGTGGGACCTTCGCCATTTTGACGATAGACGCTTCCATTTTGACTCCAACCTGAATCTGCATTGACGTTTAATGCGCCGCCTTCAACAGTGACAATGGCATTGAGACCTTGTGGAACAATCACAATGACATTGCTAAGCCCCGATGAAATTGTGACGGTGGCATCACGTTGCAGTTCACCAGAAAAATCTAAGGTGTAATCACCTGCACCTGAATCAAAATCGAAGACTCTAAAGTTTGCATTGGCAAGCCCAGTGAGTTTGACATTGCTTGCGCCTGTTGAGTAATTGAATTGAGTCATTTCCACTTTGTTTAACTCAGAGAAAGATAACTTTACATCTGCCGCGCCATCTTTGATATCCAGATTGGTTAATGACAAGCCACCTAATTCAAATCTCCCTTGATAGGCTCCTGAATCAATGCGTAGATTCATTGGTTCATCACCAAGTTTGAAATCCCAAGTGTTTTCGATTTCATCAAAAGTTGGGAATACTCTAAAGTCACTATCGCCCATATTGATTTCAATATACCCTTTGTCAGTAACAATGTCTGGTTCAAATTCTGCGTAGTTGTAAGTGGCAGTGCCATTGACAAGGTCATTTGCGCCGGGGGAAAGATTTAATTCACCTGCTCCGAAAGAAAGTTTGAGATTCACTTCTTCTGACGAAGAGGGGTATGGGACGTTGATGTCTTTGGTTTCGGTAGGAATTGGCTCGGATTGTTTAGGTAGGTTAATGTTAAATCCACAAGCCATACTTGCGAGTGCAAGCACTAAAAATGCTGAGATAAATTTGGTGTTCATGTTATTGCTCCTGCCAAACTATACGCCCCGAGTGGAAAAAAGTTGTAATTCCTTCCCCTACTGTAGTATGGTATTTGACCGCAGACGACAGACCGCTGACCGCTTTTCATGGTCTACCGTCCGCGGTCTGCGGTCAGTTCTTCAACGCCGCTTCAACCTCATCCAAATGCTCGTTCCGATGCAAAGCGCGGACGACGAGTCTTTTGTTATGCTCATACATTTCTTCCAATAAATCTTTTGGAAAATTTTCGAGTTGATTATCTAACTTTTCGGCAGTTTCAATAGCAAGTTTGACGGCATCTTTGGCAGGGACAGTTTCCCAAATTGGCAAAGATAAATCATTAACAACAGTTTCCACTTCTATCACTGACAATTTTTTATTTTTCGCAGTTTCTTCCAAAGTGGCTAACACGCGCCTATCCCAAAACGCCAAGTGGACGAGTGCAATCGCAACTGTCCAATGCTCGCCGACTTTGGTTTGCATTTGTTCATCTGTGAGGCTGGCGGCTAATTTTTTGATTCGTTCTGTAGATTCACGGTTGAGTTGGTTGTATTTTGGGTCAAGGGGCATGGTATTCTCCTAATCTAAAGGCAATCCCAATTATATGAAACTCTTGAAAAATCTAACGTTTGTAAATCGGTTTTTGCAATAAAAAAATTACTGACGCCAGAGTCTCCCCAGTTAATTCCTGCTTTTTCATCACTATCCATTTGGAAAAGTAAAATTTGATCTTCATAACTTATTAAACTATCTCTAGGATCATTTTGGGTAAAAAATGGATAGCCGCCAATTTTATGACCTTCAGACCTAAACAGGTCAGTATATATTTCAAAAATCTTATCTTCGTTTTCATGTGACAAAACATTTTCTTCTTCAAATACTTTTGAATGGAAATCAGTGTCACATGTTGGTATAGGTTCGGTTAATACTGAGAAAATCAATGAGTAAGATTTATGTACTAAAGGAGTGTATTCAAAATTAGGTAAGAAATCAAAATTAGTGATTAATTTAGACTCATCACTTTCAACTTCAGAAAAAAATTGAATTCTGAAATTCTTTTGTTCACTTAAATTATCAAAATTAATTCCATAGGCAGAAGTTTCATTTCCTGAAATATAAAATTGCAATAACCCATGAGATGGAAATGTATCAAGTGTTGGTATTTCACTAAAGTTAAGTTGAGCAAGTAAAAACATTGGCTGATTTTCCATATCTTTAGGATATTGAAAATTTTTAGGTAAATATGGAAAACCACCAAATTTACTTTGAAGCAAGCTTAACTTATCATTCCTTTTTGCATTGATTTTAATAAAAGGCTTTATCGTTGATTCAATATTTTGTCTAAATGGCTCAAGTTCTTTAGGTAATTCTAGTTTATCGTTTAACATAAGAAATTTATTATTGGTTTGTTTTCAAAATCAAGATTTCCAACATCTTCCTCGTGGACTCAGCAACTTCCTCAATCGCCTTATTAAATGCTTCCTCATTAACCTTTGACGGTTTTCGATATCCACTGACTTTTCTCACATATTGCAAAGCCGCTTCTTGAATCTCTTGTTCAGTGACGGGATGGTCCATATTTCGTAAGGGTTTAATACTTCTGCACATCATTTACTCCTAAATCAATCCGCAGATTTCGCTGATTTCGCAGAAAAAATCTGTTCAATATGTGTAATCTGCGGATAAGTTTTAACTTTTCTTTATTGCGGCATCAAGTGCTTGGTCAAGTGAACGAACTTCCACAATCTCAATTCCTTTGGGATATTCTTCACCCTTTCTTAAAGCCTTTGGAACAATGGCAGTTTTGAAACCTAACTTTTGTGCTTCTCTTAATCGCGCCACCATTTGACTTGGCATTCGCAACTCACCAGCCAAGCCGATTTCACCGATGAAAACGACATCTGCTTTCACAGGTAAATCTTTCCATGATGATGCAATGGCGGCGGCGATGGCTAAATCTGCGGCGGGTTCATCAATTTGAATACCACCGACTACGTTTACAAAAACATCTTGCTCGGCAAGTTTTAATCCAACACGGCGAGTTAATACTGCCGTGATTAATAACAAACGATTGAAGTCCACGCCATTGGCTGTGCGACGTGCATTTCCAAATTGAGTTGGTGATGTTAAGCCTTGAATTTCTACGAGAATAGGTCGTGTGCCTTCCATTGTCACTGCAATGGATGAACCTGCCGCATTGATTAATCTCTCCGCTAAAAATGCTTCAGATGGATTCGTCACTTCACTTAATCCGCCTTCGCGCATTTCAAACACACCCACTTCCGATGTAGCACCAAAACGATTCTTCACTGAACGCAACAAACGATAGGCTTGAAAACGGTCACCTTCTAAATATAAAACTGTATCAACAATATGTTCCAACACACGCGGACCCGCAATGTTGCCTTCTTTGGTCACATGCCCAATCATAAACACTGAAACGCCAGTTGATTTTGCTAATTCTCTTAACTGTGATGAACATTCACGAACTTGTGAAACTGAACCCGCCGATGAATCTAATTCGGTTAAATAAACTGTTTGGATGGAGTCAACAATTAACAGGTCAGGTTTTGAAGCGTGTACATGACTCAAAATAATTTCAAGATTCGTTTCCGTCACCAACATCAAATTATCTGGCAGTTTTTTATCATTCAATCGCACCGCGCGCATTTTGATTTGCCGTTCAGACTCTTCGCCCGAAACATACAACACACGTTGCACCCTCGCCATCTCCATCGCCATTTGCAACATCAAAGTTGATTTGCCGATTCCTGGGTCGCCGCCCACTAAGACGATTGAGCCTGAGACGATTCCGCCACCGAGCACGCGCGCAAACTCGCCAATGGGTAGATGAACTCTGTCTTCCGCTTCGCCTCCGACTTTTGAAATTGGTTGCGGCTCCGAACGCCCTGTCAATCCCCGAACATTGGATGCGCCTTTTTTCGCCGCAGGTTCGTCATGCACAATTTCTTCGACCATGCTATCAAACGCGCCACATTGCGGACACTTGCCCATATAACTTGCTGATACTCGTCCACATTGTTGGCAGACAAATCGTGTATGTGTTTTTGTTTTTGCCATTGTTTCCTCTTATGTCATTCTGAGCCACGCTCTTGCTCTTTGTGGCGAAGAATCTCTGAGATTATCTTAGAGACCCTTCGCATTCGCTCAGGGTGACATAAACGCAGTATATCAGAATTTTTGTTCTGTTTTGTTGACCGGAGTGCGTCGCGCTCTAAGAATTTAGAAGATTCCTCACGAGTCAAGCGCGACGCACCCTTTCCCTGCTATACTTTATTTATTAAAGGAGAAGCCATGAATCTAATTTCCACCATTCTTATTATTATTGTTGCTTTGTTACATTTAGGATTTTTATACCTCGAAATGTTCCTATGGGACAAACCGCGCGGTATGAAATCTTTCCGCATGACGGAAGAACAAGCTAAATCATCCAAAACATTGGCGATGAATCAAGGTTTATATAACGGCTTCCTCGCGGCTGGATTAATCTGGAGTTTGTTTACCGATGATTCAGTCAAAATATTTTTCTTAGTTTGTGTGATTATTGCTGGCATCTTCGGCGCATTGACTGTGAGCAAAAGAATTTTTTATATTCAAGCAGTCCCTGCGATTTTGGGGTTGATTGCAGTTTTGGTGTTTTAAAATAGGACGCTGATGAACGCAGATTTACTCGGAAAGGATTAAAAAAATCCGCGTTTTCAGCGTTTATCCGCGTCCCCAAATTATTTCACTACATTCACAAAATCCGCAAACAAACCATAAGCCGTTTCGACAGGTCCGCCCAACATGCCGGGCTTTTCAGATAATGTAATTGAATAATCCAAAATCACATCGGTTCTAAATGTAACACCTGTGCTTGAATTCATCATGCCATACAAAGGCGAGGTTGAATCAACCAATTGTGGGGAAACACTGGCATTGATTTTGTCACCAACTTTTTCAGCAGAACAAACTAATTTATATCTTTTGTTTTCCGCTTTGGCTTTTTGAATCATGTCAGGTGTGATTCCACGAATGCCAATTGGGTTTATTTCTTGTGGCGTGATGGGCGTATCCCAGAGCACAGTCACCAACGCGGCAACTTTAATCGCCGCATCCCAACCATCCACATCATTGGTCGGGTCAGTTTCTGCCACTCCAATCGATTGACAATATTTGACTGCGTCTTGATATGACTCGCCATTTTCCATGCGTGACAAAATGATATTTGTCGTGGCATTGAAGATTCCCTTAAAGGATTCCAAATCCGCAAGTGGAAACGCTTCTCGCATCACACTGAAAACTGGTGCGCCACCCAAAACAGTGGATTCAAACCGAAACTTTTTTCCTTTTGATTCTGCTAACTTTGTTAATTCTCTATATCCATGCACAACTGGACCTTTATTCGCAGTAATCGCATGCATTCCAAAATTTAATGCCGTGCGGATATGGTCTAATGCAGGTTGACCAGTCTGTGTGTTGACGGGGGAGTTTTCAAACATCAGATTCGCTTGGGAATGTTCAATTACAGATAATGAATCTTGCACATTGAAAGAAGAAAGAGGAAAGATGTCTTTTCCACTTTCAACGAGTTCTAATGCTTTTTGAATATCTAACCCATTTGGATTTACTGCAAATCCATGTCTGCCAGTAGAAATACCTGTGAATGAAAAGGTAATGTCATGTTTTGATTTCAAAACATCTTGCTTACGAATTAATAATCTAGCCAACGAACGGGCTACATTTCCAAAACCGATGAGTGCGAGTTTGTAGTGCATAGATTCTCCTTATGTCATTGCGAGGAGGGCTTTGCCCGACGAAGCAATCTTATGATTGTGTTGGAGATTGCTTCGCCACAAAGAACAAGAACGTGGCTCGCAATGACATGATTTTTATATTGGTGGATATGGATACGCCCTACGTCCTTGTAACGGATAAGGGAATATTTTTGTTTTACATAATTTATCCGCACGCCGAATCAATGCGCGGATTTCGCTGGGGCTAAGATAAGGTTGAAGAACGTCAGACCAAGTTGAAGTTAAAGAAAGAGGCGCGAGAAATTCATCTGGAATATTTTCTCCAGCAAAATCCCATAACACGGTGCGGAGTTTATCTTCTTGATGAAAACAAATGCCATGGTCAATGGCAAAAAGTTTTTGTGTTTCATCTTCAAAAAAAACATGACCACCTTTTCTATCAGCATTGTTGGCGAGTAAATCAAAAAATACAACGGGACGAAGTTTTTCTTTATCTTCTTCGCTGAAATTGAAATAATGATATTCAATATCATATTCAATATATTGTTGCAGTGAACCTGCACCATGCGGACCATCATCACGATAGACTGTAAATGGAACGATGTGCAAATTTAATATTTCACTTAATTGATAGGCGGCGACTTCGCGCAAGGCGAGTGTGTTTTCAGGAAAATCCCAAAGTGGTTGCTCGCCACGACTCGGTTTATAAACTGCTTGATAAATTTTATCTTCGTATTGGACATCAACAAGAAAAGTGTAATTTGACCCAAGCATAAATTGACCCTTGAGTTTGTAATCACCATTTGTTAATGCAGTTTGAATTTCGTTTGTTACCATGTCTCGTCGAGTTTGTCGGCATAAAACTTTATAGCACGGTGATATTGATTTACATTTTCGTCTTTCGATGTTTCAAGGACTGTGTTCAAAAGTATTTCCATCGCTTTTGAATGTTCTTTTAAGTTGTAATACACCATAGAAAGAAATACTTTGAATTCATTGCCTTCAGGGAATTTTTCTAAAGCAATTTCAAATGTTTCTTTTGCTTTTTGATATTCACCAATACAACGATACGTACTGCCCATACCAAGTAAGGCGTTTCTTAAATCATCACCTTGTAAACCTGCTGATATAGCTTTTTCATAAAATGGAATGGCTTCTTTTTCTAAACCAAGCGCATCATGAATCCATGCACATTGATAATTGACTTGTGCATCGTCAGGAAATTCAGCATGAAGTTGAAGCAGAGCATCTCGCGCTTCTTCTTGTTTTCCTGATTCTCTTAACTTAATTGCATGGGAAAGTTTTTCTTGTTTATTCATTCGTCAAAAGTTGAAAGTTGAATGTTACAAGTTGAAAATTAAACCTGCAACCTTCAACTTGTAACCTGTAACTTATCTTAAATGCCCATTCTTCTTCGGACAAAAATGCCCTTCGGGTTCCATCGGCTGACCACACTGTGGACAAATCGGTCTGCCGCGTGATGTAACATCTTGTCCCCAACGTGCGAGGCGACGCATTTGTGTACGCGTTGCCCAAAAACGAACTTGCGCGGCTGATTCTGGTTCAGCATCTTCCGTCAATAATTCTTTTGTAAATACTACAACCAAATCACGGTCTTTATCATAACCAAGCCCAATTTCACCAGCACGATACAACGGGTCAACTGGCGGGTTGATTCTCATAGCATCTTCAACATAATCGCCAGACGCTTCTTCTAAATCAGGGTTTTGTTGACTCAACTGACCTAAAAATTGTTCAACACCAACAGCCAACGAAATCAATTGCGCTTTTTCAATAATAATCGTAATCGTGCGCGTATCCTGATAGGCTTGCAAATAAAACACACGCTGACCAGGCTTTCCAATCGCATCAGCAGTAATGTGGTCACATGGGTCAACATCAATTTCAAAACGTGGCATAGGTTTAACCTTTCAAGTATTATAATTCAAACATCTCATCAAAGGAGTTGCCATGTACGATAAGAAAAAACTTGAAGAATTAAAGAAACAACTTTCCACGTGGGAAGAGACGTCTCTCAAAAAAGCGTTGAGTCAATTGCCAGAACGAGCCGATGAATTTATCACAACTTCTTCTGAACCGATTAATCGACTCTATACGCCGCTTGATATTGCGGATATGGATTACGCTTCAGACTTAAGTCTGCCTGGTGACTATCCTTATACACGCGGCGTACATCCGACTCTTCATCGCTCCAAATTGTGGACGATGAGAATGTTTGCAGGTTTCGGCACAGCAGAAGAGACAAATGCACGCTTCAAATACTTACTTGAACAGGGTCAAACAGGTTTGAGCATTGCCTTCGACCTAGCCACTTTGATGGGTTATGACACTGACCAACCTGAAGCACTCGGTGAATTCGGAAAATGTGGAGTTGCAATTTCTTCTTTGAAAGATATGGAAATTTTATTAGATGGCATTCCATTAGATAAAGTTTCATCAAGCATGACGATTAATTCTCCAGCCGCAATTATTTGGGCAATGTATTTATGTGCCGCAGAAAAACAAGGCGTGAGATTAGACCAATTACGTGGCACATTACAAAACGATATTCTAAAAGAATTTATTGCACAAAAAGAATTTATCTTCCCGCCTGAACCATCTATGCGACTCGTTGTAGATACAATGGAGTTTGGCTCAAAACAAGTTCCACAATGGAATACGATTTCAATTTCAGGCTATCACATCCGCGAAGCGGGTTCAACCGCTGCACAAGAATTAGCATTTACATTAGCAGATGGCATGGAATATGTGCGTTGGGGAATCGCACGCGGCATGGATGTTGACGAATTTGCTCCGAGGTTATCTTTCTTCTTCAATGCACATAACGATTTCTTTGAAGAGATTGCAAAATACAGAGCCGCTCGTAGAATTTGGGCGCGTGAAATGCGAGAAACTTTCAAAGCGAAGAATCCAAAATCATGGTTGATGAGATTCCATACACAAACTGCTGGTGTTTCGTTAACTGCTCAACAACCTGAAAATAATGTTGTCCGTGTTGCAATTCAAGCACTTGCGGCTGTATTAGGCGGAACACAATCTTTACATACCAATTCAATGGATGAAGCCTTAGCCTTGCCTTCCGAACATTCGGTGACAATTGCTTTACGAACTCAACAAATCATTGCTGAAGAATCTGGTGTTGCAAATACTGTGGATCCATTAGGCGGAAGTTATTTTGTAGAGTCACAAACCAATCGTATGGAAAAAGATGCCTATGCTTACTTCCAACGTATTCAAGATTTAGGCGGCGTGATTCCATCGATTGAAAAAGGATTCATGCAAAGTGAAATTTCTGATGCGGCTTATCGTTATCAAAGAGAGATTGATACGAATATAAGAAAAATTGTCGGTATCAATGCCTATGCAGAAAATAAACCGCTGAGAATTCCCATTTTGGAAATGGACCCGAATGGGTTTAGTCGGCAAGTCAAACGTATTCAAGAAGTGAAAAAGACGCGTGACTCTGGTAGAGTCGGTCAGACATTAGATGCTTTACGAATCGCAAGTGAAGGCACAGAAAATACCATGCCTTACATTATGGATTGTGTGCGCGCGTATTGCACTTTAGGCGAAATGATTGGTGTGATGACGAAAGTATTTGGGAAATACGAAGAACCAACGATGATTTAACGATTTGCGATTGACGATTTTTGATTTACGATTGAAACGTGGAGGCGTTATGCGCTTTCCACGTTTTGGTTTTATTACTTTAACTTTTCAAAATTGTTACCTTTCATGTTTTTAAGAATTTAAGTTAATAGTTTTCTGTATAATGCAACGTGCAAATAAAAGGAGTTATATGAAAAAAAGTATTATGGTAATTGTAGTGACTGTTATTCTATTTGTATTATTAAGTACTTGGAACATAAAACCTGTAAGTGCTCCGCCTTACCAACATCCCAAACCTTCTATAACCCCAGAAATATTGGAAAATGGACAATACCGCTTTGCAGATGACGAAGTTGGATATTCATTTACTTATGCTCCGCAGACTTTATCTATAAGTGTAGGTAACGATAGAGGCGAACAGTACAATCATTTGTCGGTTCAATTTGCACAAATTGATGGATATGGCTATCAAGGAATGATATTGTATGTATTACCAAATCCTAATCAACTTTCTCTTAATGAATTTCTTCTGAAAGAATTTACTGGGAGATGGACTAAAAAGACACCTCAACCGAATATATCAGAATCAGATTTAGGAGAGTATTTCACAGTTGATGGACAACCTGCTATTAAGACTAGCATCCCCTTTTATATTGAAACAGGCGGTCCGTTTAGTGTTTTTATCCAAAATGGGGATACGATAATTAGCATGGGTCCAATGTATGGGTTGATGAAAGCCTCTGAACTTGCTCCTGAAACTGTAGTAGTTTTTGAGAGAATACTAAAAACGATGTCTTTTACCCCATAAAATTAATCTTAGTTTTATTTACATACTAATTAATTTTTATAAATTAAGTTTGCCTACTTCTACGAATTGCTAACAATTTTTTGATTCGGTCATACTTTTCTCTGGTCAATGGATATGACCATGCTAATAAAATTGTGCCAGAGACTATAACTGCCCCAATTAAAGAAACCATGAGACGAATCATAAACAAAGCAGAATCAGGTTGTGTGAATTGAATTGCACCTTCTGGTGGGGCAACATAACCAGACCAACCTAAAATTTGCAAAGTCACAAATATCACACCTGCACCTGTCAATTTGCGAATCAAAGTGCGGATGCCGTAATACACACCTTCTTGCCTGCGGTTGGTACGCAATTCATCCCATTCAATCACATCGGGCAAAATGGAGTCGGGCAAAATATATGCGGCAGAGACACCAACTCCTGCAAAGGCAGCAATCCATAGTAAATAATTAATTTCACCTGGTTGAATGGTGAAAATTAAAACTTCAGCCACAACCCAGCAAATCATGCCGATAATATAGGCTTTAATTTTGTTGAGTCTTTTTGCCATCCATAACCAAAACGGAATAAACAAAATACAAACCGACATCATGATTCCGAAAAATGCAGATTCAAGTGCAAGGTTGATTCCAAAGAAGTTAATATTGGCTAACAAATCGCCTTGTGCTATCCAATATAAAAGAAAGAATGGGAAAGCAATTGCGACCATATCCACTGCTGACCAGTTGAACATATAAATTCCTGCCGCGTAACGAAATGGGACATTCTCCCAAGCCATTTTCAGACTCTCACGAAATGGAAGCGACTCTTCTTCACGCGAGGCAAATTTCTCTCGGACGAAAACACCTATCAAGAAAAGTGGAAGCGAACCAATTGCACCAAAAATTGCGCCAGCAGTCATAAATCCTTGTTGTTGGCTTCCTCCATTTAATATCACGGCATCCACAATCATCGGCGCAGTCACAACCACCGCCATTGCGGCAATTAATTGAAAGACCGAACGAAAACTCGAAAGCGAAGTTCGTTCATCATAATCTTGCGTGAGTTCGGGCGTTAATGAAAGATACGGCACTGCTACCAAAGTTGTTAACGTATCCGAAATCATAAACGCGAGTGTGACATAAATTAACAAACCAATTTGGCTTTCCCAATTTGGTGCCGACCATAACATCACAAAACTTAATCCAAATGGAAAAGCAAACCATAACAAAAATGGTCGCCTCCGACCAAGTTTTGATTTCACTCTATCGCTTAATGTGCCAATAATTGGGTCATTGATTGCATCCCAAACAATACCAACCAAAGCACCTAACGAAGCAAGGCGCGGTTCTATGCCGACAACATCAGTCAAGTAAATGGCATAAAAAATAGAACGCATCATGCCAATGCCCGATAAGCCTAAATCACCTGAGCCGTATAAAAGTTTTAACCAATAAGGGAGATGTTTTTTCATAAAGAGTGTAAGTGTAGCATGAGTATAACCCTAACAAAAATAATAAGTGACATTACCAAAATGAAAGCCGAAATTTATGCCTTTGGGTATATACTAACCGCAGAAATCCGATAATAGCAAACCTGGCGAAAGCCAGCGACGCAAAGCTAATGGGCCTAAAGTTGTGAAAACAACCATGGTCGCCAAGCCGCCGAAGACAACATCACTGCTTTCATTATTAAATATAGTTTTGTTTTCCTGCGGGCTTGGCAAATGTCAAGCCTGTTTTTTTTTGCACCTTACAACACGGAATCGTTCCGACAATGGCAAACCTGCCGAAAGGCAGCGACGCAAAGCTATGGGTCTAAAACCGACAACGGTCACGACTGCCAAGCCACCGAAAACGAGCCTCCAAATACTGGATGCTCGCAAGCAAGGAGTTTTATATGGCATCCAGAATCAAAAAACAAATATTATTTGTTGCATTGTTAAGTGTTTTCGTCCTTTCATTATTCCCCATCACCCCAGCCCGCGCAGACGAATCACCTAACATCATTCCAACAATATCTTCATTTATTGAATCAGTCGAAGACGGCAACCCCAAAGCCCTGCGTGGTATTTATGTGAGTGGTGTAATGGCATATCCTATCATTCAACAACCGTATGGCAATCCCGCTTATGTTTCTTCCGAAGCAAATACCATCACACAATTCAGCATTGCTAGCGAAGTCGGCAATATTGGTTTGCTTGCCCACAACTATTTAGCGGGCGCAAATTTTTCAGAACTCAAAGCGGGTGATGTTATCAAGCTTGTTTATGGCAATGGTCATACCAAAAATTTTATTGTAGAAGAAATTTTGCAATACAAAGCCACCAACCCGCTCAGCCCATACAGCAATTTCATCAATGTAGAAACCGAAGAATTTTTAACTGCCGAAGGTCTCTTCAACAAAGTTTATCGCGGCGAGCATCACGTCACCTTACAAACCTGCATCGAAAAAGATGGCAACCTAAGTTGGGGCAGGTTATTCATCATCGCCAAGCCATTAAACAGAGCCCAAATTAAATTTTTGAAACAAAATATTTTAGATATATAGAGATAAGATAAAATACCCTGCATGGCATCGCTTGCAGATAAATTAAAGTCACTAGGCGTAAAGACGGCGAACACGCTTCCAACCCCGCCCAAACCTGTCCACTCTTCTATCGAATCAATCTTGGCTGGGAGTTTGTTCCCCACATCACTAGGCGACGCTTTCATCAAAGAACAAATCTTTGACGAAACCTATTTGCATGGAAAAGTTTCATCACATTCACACTTTCCGCTTTCTATTATTTCTCAAATTACAAAAGATGAAAGAATTAATCAATTACCCATTACGAAGTTCGCATTTTTAGATACAGAAACATCAGGTGTTTCAGGTGGAACAGGCACTTATGCTTTTTTAGTAGGCGTTGCTAGATTCATTGATGGCAAATTTGTGCTCAAGCAATTTTTTATGCGTGACCCCGCCGAAGAGCCAGCCATGCTCGAAGCGCTGATTCATTTCCTTGCGCCGTGTGAAGGCTTGGTGACGTTTAACGGCAAATCTTTTGATGCACCATTGCTTGTTACTCGTTATTCATTGCATCGTATTCCTGTTCCATTTAAGAATTATGCTCATATAGATTTACTCCCGCTTGCCCGAAGATTATGGCGAGATAGATTACCTTCTCGCGCTTTGAAATATCTCGAAGAGCATGTGCTAGGCTTCACTCGCTCATCAGATGAAGTGCCGGGCTATGAAATCCCTTGGCTGTATTTTGATTATTTAAGAACAGGCGATGCAAATCCTTTGGCAGGCGTGTTTTATCACAATGCGATGGATGTTGTCGCAATGGCGGCTTTGTTGGGGCACGTCAGCGAATTGTTGGATAATCCATACAATGGAAAAATTGAACATGGTTTAGATTTTATTGCGTTGGGAAAATTATTTGAGGATTTGAATCATTGGGATGAGGCGGCAAGGCTGTATGAGCGAGGTCTCGAGTTGGGGTTACAAGAATCAGATTTCCCAGTAGCAGTGAAGCGGTTGTCTATCTTACAAAAACGGCGCGGAGATATAAATCAAGCAGTCAAGTTATGGCAAGAAGCGGCAAGTAAACATCATGTCTATGCTCAAATTGAATTATCCAAATATTATGAGCATAAATTGCGCGATGTGAAAAGTGCATTGGAGTGGGCAAACATGGCGCGTGCGGAAATTGAAAAAGCAGATTTGCCAGCCTACATTCGCAAACATTGGCTGGGCGAAATTGACCATCGTTTGGCGCGTTTGCAAAGAAAAGCAGGTTTATAATTGAATATCATGTCACTCTGAGCCGCGCTCTTGCTTTTGTAGCGAAGAGTCTCGCCTTTGGTGGTAGAGATGCTTCACTACGCTCAGCATGACAACATAATGAGGAGATTACTATGTTGAACATTGATGTTTCTAAAGAAAAAGATGTAACGCTTATCAAAGTGAGCGGCGAGTTGGATGGGCAGTCTTATCAGAATTTGATTTCAAAAGCGCAAGAAATATATAACGCAGGCGCGAAAAATATAGTTTTGGATTTAAGTGAACTACATTATATTTCTAGCGCAGGATTGGTGGCGTTGCATTTTATGGCGTTGCTTTCAAAAGGTGAAAAGTTACCCGATACCGAACAAGGTTGGTCAACATTAAAATCGGTTGACCGCACCCGTGAAAGTGGCGTGCAAAAAAATGTCAAGTTGCTGAATCCACGCCCAGAAGTTTTGAATGTGTTGGAGATGGTCGGCTTTTCAACATTTTTTGAAATTTTTACTGATAAGCAAAAAGCGATTGATTCTTTTTAATGTAGGGGCACAATATATTGTGCCCCTACTACATGATAATAGGTGATGAAAATGAAACGAAACAACCTCGGTAACATAATTTTTATTGCATTAGTGATTGTAACAATCTTGGTTTGGATTCTTTTACCGCCACAACCAACTGATGTTGAAAATTATGCACGTTATCACGTCGGCATGATTATTGGCTCGTTGATGATTGTGCTAATGTCGTTTTCGTTATTTTTATCTACGCGCCCGCGTTGGGCAGAGCCATTCTTTGGCGGGTTGGATAAGATGTATCAGACTCATCGTCGCACTTCAACTTCTGCATTTTTGTTGTTGTTTGTGCATATCTTCATTGTGCCGATTAACATTGCAGGTTTTGGTCTTGGAAATTATTTAGGGATTACAGCATTTTTAGGTTTTGTGGCAATTGTGTTACCAACGCTCGCGCCTCGTATTCCTTTCTTAAGTAAATTAACAGGGCAAACGTACGAGGGTTGGAAAAGATTGCATGGTTTTATTGGTATCTTTTTTATTTTAGGATATGTGCATTCCATCACGGTCAATGCGCCTTCTACCCCTGCTATTAATTGGAATCAAATTTTTGTCTTTCTTGGAATCGGTTCATATCTTTATACCGAAGTGTTCGGCAGGTTTTTCAAGAAGTATGTTCCTTATACAGTAGAAGCCGTTAAACATCCCAACGGCTCAACCACCGAAGTGACTTTGCGTGCCAAAGGCGAGCCGATTAAACATGTTCATGCTGGTCAATTTATGTTTGTAAGATTTTCAGGCGATAAAATTTTGAGTGAATCGCATCCATTTACGATTTCAAGTGCGCCACATGAAGGTGTAATTCGCCTCACAATTAAGGCATCAGGGGATTACACGCGTCATCTTTTCGATAACCTTAAAGAGGGTTCCGATGCAATTATTGAAGGCGCGTATGGACTCTTCAATTACAAATCTGGTGGCGAAAAGCAAATTTGGGTAGCAGGCGGAATTGGCATTACACCGTTTCTCTCTTTCTTGCGGGCTTTGAAAAATGATGAATTGAAGCATGACGTTCATTTTTATTACACAGTCAGGCATCCAGAAGAAGCGGTGTTTGCAGATGAAATTAATACGATTGCCAAAGCGCATCCAAAACTTAAATCAAAAATTCGGTTTTCATCTATTCATGGTTCGTTGAAGGTAGATGAAATCCTCAAAAACGCAGGCGGCGATTTAAGCAAACATCATGTTTACATGTGTGGACCATTCCCGATGATTCAAGCCTTTGAACAAGCATTTTTAGAAGCAGGCGTGTCAGCGGGCAATATTCATTTTGAGGAATTTAATTTCAGGTAAAGAATATTTTTTTAACACTAAGGACACGAAGTACACAAAGTTTTAATGCTTCAAACCTTAGTGACCATAGTGTACTTCGTGTTTAATCAATTGGAGTTTTTATGCAAATTACATTTTCAAAACAAGAGCAAGTAACCATCATGCACTTAATGGGTGAGATTGATGCTTCTAACTACACGACCATTATTGACAAAGCCCAAGAAGCCTACAATGACGGCGCACGTCATTTGGTGCTTGACCTTGAAAAAGTACCGTACGTCAGCAGTGCTGGATTAATGGCATTGCATACCATTGCACGGATTTTTTCTGGGCAGATGACTCAAACCAAAGATGGTGGCAGACCTGTCTTTCGTTCATTGAATCCGAAACAAGATACTTCGGCAAAAGAGCATGTTAAGTTGTTAAATCCGCAACCTGCGGTGGAGCAAGTTTTGGAAGTGGTTGGCTTGAAACAATTTTTGGAAGTGTATAAAGATTTGGATGCGGCAATTAAATCATTTTGAATGTAAAGAGGCTCTTGGATTAATTCAAGAGCCTCTCTATTCTTTTAGAATTTAAAATTTATTACTTAACCATATAAGGCTGATAGTTTCCTAAGACTTTTTCTTGGGTGGTCTTATCAATATTCTTCCCTTGACTTACTTCACAAGGTGGTAGTCCAGCAAAAGCGTCATTAACAGTTTTATATTTATTGTGAAAAATTAAGTTAGGTTCAGGAGCGTAAGTAGGGTGAGGCAAAGTTGCTTTTCCAAATTCTTTCTTAGTTCCAATAAAAAACAATCGTTTCCTTAATTGAGATGCTCCAAAATCAGCAGCATTAAGTAACCCGTAATCAACATTATATCCAAGTTGCTTCATGTTATCTAATATTTCTTCGAGTAACTTACCTTTATTTACTCCAGCTAGTCCTTTTACATTTTCCATAACAAAATAAGTTGGTGAGATTTGTTCCACAAATCTAAGGAACTCACCTATCATCTGTCCCCTAGGATCTGAAAACCCTTTTTGTTTGCCTGCCTGACTAAAAGATTGGCAAGGAGGCCCGCCATATACCAGAGAGACATTTGCTTTATTAATGCCTAGAGATTCACAAAATTTACTAGCATCTTTTACAGAAGCAATGTCCAAATTGAGAATTTCCGATTCATTTTTTGAATAAGAAGATAAAGTCTCACAGCAATCTTTATCCCATTCCAATGAAGCAAATGTCTTCCATTTAGAGTTTTTAGACTTTGCCATAATCGCAGCAATATCTAAGCCTCCAGCACCGCTAAATAGACTAAGGGCATGAAATTCTTTTTTTTCAGGAAATTTCTTTTTAGCATGTTGTAATATAGATTCAAAAACCGCTTGTCCTAGTTGAATTGGTACAGCATTACCAATTTGTAATTGAGTACTGGTTAAACTACCCTTAAATTCAAGGTCATCTGGAAAACCTTGAAGTCTAGCAGCCTCCCGGGGGGTAATAAAACGGTTTTCGTATGGATGTACAAATTTATTGAAAATAAATGCTGTTACTGTCAAGGAGGGTTTATTTGGATCTAGTCGTATCATACGTAAGTTTGGTCCCCCAACTCGGGTAGGGTCTTCTTTGACATAAAACTTAAAGCTTTTATGCCAAAGATGCTCAGGCAGATCTTGCATTTTTTGCCCTATTTTCAACGCATCAATTCTCTCTTGTACGTCTTTTCCAACTCGGCGAGTAATATGGTTATATGCTTTCATAATTAAAAATCAAAAGTTTTCTTTATCCAAGAGTTTCTTGCAACTGTATTTGTAAGTGAGATTATACCGTCAAACAAATTATAAAACTCTGTATTGGGATCAAGTTGTGAGGCGTTAGTTATAGTACCAGATTCATCTCGTGTCCAGATAATATCTTTTAGATTAGTAAGATACTCATCAAAGTGCCTCACAGCATGAATATTTGACACTATACCAACCAAATAAATCTTATCTATAGCTGGCTTACCTTCTGCACCTAATTTCAATACTTGATAAGTTGCCTTCTTAATATCGTCTGTTCTATCCATCCCAACACTAGTTTTTCCATCTGAAACCGACTCATAACCAGCACCACTTGCACGCCTAGGCCAACTTTCTGGTCTAGGAACAGGTTGCCCGCAAGCATTTGTTAGCCAAAAAATAGGTTGCTTACCCTCATTATTACTTTCATATTCGTTCATCGCTTCTATCCAAAATTTGGCATAAGTTGAAAAAAAGTCCTTGTCAGTCTTAAGCAATTTAATTATGCCCTTGTAAGCCCATTCGCTATCTTTTTCATTTTCTTTAGAGCCAATTGAATATACTTTAACTTGCCAGCCTGAATGAGATTTAGCATCTCGTATTGGAATAAATAATTCTAAGGGTTTACTGTAAAGCTGGGCAATATTTACACTTTCATGTGAAATTAAAGCTTTTGCAGTATTATCCTCTTCTTGGGTCATTTTCTCAGTTTTCATTGCTAAGGGCAATGTTAGAAGTGGTGCTGATTTCACCTCTGCAAAAAGATAAATTTCTGGTTTTTTGGTTTTATCAATAAAAATGGTATCAACAGGTTCTGAGCCTTTCCGAATCTCAATATCGCTACCATGTTTCTTAAATAAAGCCCCTAGAAACATGCCAAGCAATTTAGAAGTAATTGCACCTATACTTCCAGATGGTGGTTTGTTTGCTTTATGGAAATGAAAACCATTAGAAACTACACATCGTGGGCAAATATTTGTATATGGATAATAGATATAAGGATTGTTATCTGGAAATGGGCAATAAACCCAACCACTGTGCCCCACAGATTTAAAATACTCAGCTGAAACCAATAAATCAAAAGCAGAAGCTAATATTAGTCCTCTTAGTCTTTTCTTTTCGGCTTCTAATACATTAGAAGGATAATCATAAGTATATACGTTTTCGATTAGAGTTTTTATTAACTCAGATTCATTATCAGAACCTGAAACAATATAGCTATTGCCAGTTTGTTCCGAAATCCAATGACCAACTTTATTAGATAAAAATGAGTTTTGATTATCCATAATAATCGCCTTTGTTATTTACCTGACCTATAGTATAAGGAATTATACTCTGCAATTTTTATTCACCAAAGAGTTTATTAAATCTAGGATATTTAAAGCCTTTTTATTTTTAACAAACCCTCATATTTCATCGTTATAATCTTCGCGTGCAAAACACAACATCACCCACACGCCCATCCAAAAATTTAATTATCATCATTGCAGTCGCTGTCTTAATCATTACAGCGTCAAGCATGATTCCTGCAACATTTTTTTCATGGCTAGCGGATAGGCTTAACGTCTTTGCAACCGTTTTTCTTGGCATCTTCGTCGAAGCAGTGCCATATTTATTACTCGGCACACTTGCTTCGGGTTTAGTCGAAGTTTTCTTAGACCGCGACCAAATTGCCCGTTGGGTTTCGAAGCGTCCCGTCGCAGCATCCGTCAGCGGTTCGTTGATGGGAATCATTTTTCCAGTTTGCGAATGTGGAGTCGTTCCATTGACTCGCCGATTATTCAAAAAAGGATTACCGCTTTCGGCGGGGATTTCATTTCTACTTGCCGCGCCTGTATTGAATCCGATTGTGCTATTCAGCACCGCTTCAGCCTTCGGGTGGGCGGATATGCTGTTCTGGAGATTTTTTCTTAGCTTCATCATTGCTGTTACGGTTGGGTTGGTATTTTCGATTGAAAAAGATTCAAGCAATGTTTTACAAACTGTTTTGGATTCACATGAACACACACATTCTTATAAAGATTTATCTGTGATAGAAAAAATTCGGCAAGCCTTTTTGATTACTGTGGATGAATTTTTTGACATGGGACGTTATCTTGTATTAGGCACAACACTTGCCGCCGCTTTGCAGACTTTTATTTCACAATCCACTTTGCTCGCCATCGGTAGCGGACCGATTCTCTCCGTGTTGGTGATGTTGACGTTAGCAGTGTTACTTTCCATTTGTTCAACGGTTGATTCATTTGTAGCATTGGGGTTTGTTGGCACATTTAGTTTTGGATCAATTCTTTCATTTTTAGTGTTTGGTCCAATGGTTGATATTAAAAGCGTGATGATGTACACGCAAGTTTTCAAACGCCGTGCTGTGTTTTATATTGTCGCCATCCCATTGATGATGAGCATGTTAGCAGGATTGTTGTTTAATTATTTAGGAAAATGACGTGTCATTCTGAGCCACGCTCTTGTTCTTCGTGGCGAAGAATCACGAAGATTATTTTAGAGACTCTTCGCTTCGCTCAGAGTGACACTATGGAGAAAAAATGCCCCACCGCCTCACACGTTCTTTACAAGGATTAATTCTCTTAGGCTTGTGCATCTTCTTTGCATCCAAAGCCATTAACGGGCAACTCACTTGGTATATCAATGCCCGTTTTATTCCATTAACATTGTTTGGGATTTTATTCCTTGCCATTTTGGCGCAGACCGTTTTCGCCGAAGTACGCCGTTCACGCGCAGAAGATGATGAACATGAGCATCATCACGAGCATCAACATTCACCAATAGGGCTGTGGGTGATGTTGATTCCATTGTTAATTGGCGTTTTGATTCCGCCCCGCCCATTAGATTCATCTGCATTTACCAGCAAAGGCTTGAACACCAATGCGCCATTGGTCAGCGCGGAATCATCGGCTCAGTTATTTGAAACAGAATCAGAAGAACGAAATATTTTAGATTGGTTGAAGTTATTTAATTACAACAGTGACGTTGCTCAGTTTTCTGGTCAACAAGCCTCGGTGATTGGCTTTGTATATTTTGACGAAGCCTTAGGCGAAAATCAATTTTACGTTAGCAGGTTTGTAGTCTCATGTTGTGCGGCGGATGGTTTTGCAATTGCGATGCCTGTGCAATGGAATGATTTAACTTCACTTGAACAAGATTCGTGGGTGCAAGTGAAAGGCACGATTGAAGCGGTTGTGATTGATGATAGAAATGTTCCGCTGATTGTGGCTGAGTCTGTGCAAGAAGTTCCAGTGCCTGAAAGACCGTATTTGTTTCCGTAAAATAACGTTGAATTACTTATGACCCCGTAGGGGTCAAACGATTATAGAAAATAGGACAAATGAAATTCAACCCCGAAGGGGTGTCATAAGTTTTCAAATCTATGTCATCCCTACGGGATTTTGTAAATCTTAAATTCTTTCTATAATCATGCCATCCCTTCGGGATTAGCACACTATACAAAATTATGAAAACAACAAATCTTTCATTTGATAAAGTCGCCATCAGCGTTTTGCTGATTTTATTGGCATTGGTGGGCATTACCATCTTCATCGGTGAGAACAGAGGCGTCATTGCAAGAGTCAACTTGACACAAGAAAATGAAGCGGTCAGCCCGTATCAAAAAATTCAAATCACATTTTCTGAATCCGTAAATACTGAAATGGCATTTGACCTCATCACATTAAATCCTGTGCATGAAGGGTATTTGGAATGGGCTGATGAACGCACATTATATTTTGTTCCGCTTAAACCGTTTGCATTAAATACAAATTACACATTGACGATAAGCGCAGGTGTGATTACATCGAATGGCGATGAAATAAAAAAATCTAAAAGTTGGAACTTTCATGTGCGCGAGCCGATGATTGCATACATGCTCACGGATGCGAATCAAAGTGGCGTGTGGGCAATTGATTTGAATGGCAATGAACCAAAACGATTAACGAGTGAAGATATAAAAGTTTTATCTTTTGATGCGGCGGGGAATGGCGACTTTGTTGTGTTTACAACATTGAATGAAAACGGCGGCGTGGATTTGTGGAAAGTGAATCGTGATGGAAGTAAACAATCGCTTCTGCTTGACTGTGAATTTGATAGGTGTACCGTGCCTTCGATTTCGCCCGATGCAAAGTACGTTGCTTACTCGCGTGAATCAGCAGGACCAACGCCTGATATTCCGTATGGTTCGCCACGTGTGTGGTTATTGAATTTACAAACGGGCGCGAATAACCCCGTGTATGCAGACCAACAAGTGTTGGGATATAACCCGTCATGGTCACCTGATTCTAAAAAGTTAATTTCGTTTGATGGCTTGGCAGATTTAATTAATTTATATGATTTATCTACCAATCAGCAATTTGTTTTTCCATCCAACACTGGCGGACCTGTTGTATGGTCTCCTGATTCGACAAAGTTTATGTTTACAATCATTCGCCAAACGCAGCAAGGATTTCGCTCGCAAGTCCGCTTGGCGGATTTGACATTGAATGAAACGACAACTTTAATCGGCGAGAATGATGACCAAGATTATGGATATTATTCTTTGGCATGGTCATCACTTGAAGAACGCGCTGTGATGGGATTTCGTTTGAGCGAATCGCAACCTGCTCAGGTGTTGTGGATGTTTAATCCCGCCCGCTTAGATGGTATTTTGGTTGCTGATGAACCTGAATATACTTATAACGCTCCGCAATGGGACCCATGGGGAAGCACGTTGGTCTTTCAGCAATTTCGTTTGAAAGGCGTGAATGCACCTGAAATTGGATATTGGCAAGATGGTTTTGATGCGCCAAAATTTTTAACAAATGGCATTTTGCCGAAGTGGCTTCCGTAAATCATCATGTCGTTGCGAGGAGCCGCTGGTCGAGTATGCCAAGCGAAGCGCGGCATGTATCGAGACCAAGGCGACGAAGCAATCTCAAAATTAATTAAAATTATCTTTTACTGGTGGTCTCGGTACGGCGGCGATGGTCGAGCAAGACGAAGTCCAAATTAAGATCCGCCGCCTACTCGACCACCGAATTTCTGATATTAAAAGAGTTCACTTGAAAAAACATATTCTCAAAATCATTTTATTGCTTTTATTTTTATCTGCGATTCCTGTTCGCACAGCCCACGCCCACCCAGCGGATTTGTTCGCGCATAACATTCGCGTCACTATTCAGCAAACGGATTTACAAATTGAATGGGAAATAAAACCTGGTCCGTTGCTCGTCAACTTCATCTGGAGTCAAGCAGACCTTGATAAAGATGGAATCATCAACCCAACCGAATCCGAAAATTGGGGAAATACCTATATCCCATTTCTCACCGCTTCATTAGAAGATAAACCGCTTCCACTGCAACTTGAATCTATGCAAATACCTGCGGATTTAGCAAAATTTCAAGCAGGCGAAGAGAGCATTCATTTTTATTTTTCAGCCACATGGAATCAAAACGAAGGCAATGTGCAACGCTTGGTGATTCAAAATGATATGGAACAAGCCAAATCCATTAATTGGTTTTATGTCACTGCTGAAGAAAACTCTGCTTTTCTATTCCCATTGCAAAAAAGCCACATCTTAACCATAGACATTATCAAAGATAAAAACTTAATGCCCGACCCAGCGCAACTCATCACTGCATGGGATAGTGGCACGCCAGCCTTGCCGCTTGGTCAGCAAAAAGATTTTGTCACCGAAACGGCGGAAGAACTTGTGCCTGAATTGCAAGAAAGAAGTCCGCAAGAAATTTTGCTCGATTTAGTTCGTAATCCCGAATTATCTTTTCTATTTTATATCGTCGCATTATTTATTGCTTTAGCACTTGGTGCATTGCACGCGCTCACACCAGGTCATGGCAAAACTGTCGTCGCGGCATATTTAGTTGGTTCGCGTGGCACATCATTTCATGCGGTTGTGCTTGGCACAGTGGTCACGCTCACGCACACAGGGTCCGTTTTTCTGATGGGCGTTATCACGCTCGCCGCGTCGCAATATATTTTGCCAACCACAATCATTCCATTTCTTGAAATTCTTTCAGGCGTGTTAATTCTCGGTTTGGGATTTTATTTATTATGGCAACGCATTCAAGTTTGGCGAAAACCAAAAGAAACAAAAAATAAAATTTCACTTACGCCTATTTCAGCCAATAAAAAAATATCTGGCGATATCAAAATTCAAAAGCCAAATACAAATCTTCATCATCACGGTGATGGGAAAATGCACACACATGATGTTCCAGAAACAATCACATGGCGTTCATTGATTGCACTCGGCATCAGTGGCGGGCTTGTGCCATGTCCCGATGCGATTGCAATTCTTCTCGTAGCAGTTGCTATCAATCGCATTTTTCTTGGTCTCACTTTGATTCTTTCATTTAGTTTGGGATTAGCGATTGTTTTAATTGTGATTGGTCTGTTGATGGTGAACAGTCGCCGCATATTTGACCGCATCGGATTCTTAGACCGCTTCGCTACTTCCCTGCCAGTTGTTTCTGCACTTATAGTTTTATTCTTAGGTGCGGCATTGACGTGGGCGGCAGTGGTTCGGGCGAAAGATAATGTTGGGTTTACAGTACCAACTCAAATGTCAGTAAATGAAGCGGGGATTTTGTATCTAGCTGAGAATCAGAATCGAGTCAAAGAATTATTTTTATATCAAAATAAAAAATCTAGTTTAATCAGTGATGAAAATGTGGTTGAGTTTGCAATCGCCCCAAATCAAATGGATGTTGCTTATGTGATTCAAAATAGCAATATCGAAAATGAAATTTGGTTAATGAATTTGGAAAGTGGCGAAAATAAAAAAATATCTTCGTGTGAAAATGCGACATGTTCGGGCATGGTTTGGTCGCCTGATGGAAATAAAATTATTTACGAACACATCAGTTTTGATGGCAACGCCAGCGGGTTTTCAACTTTGTGGTGGATTGATATTACGACAAACGAAGAAGCACCTGTGTTTCAAGAATCACAATTGCCCGGTGGCAACGCGCGTTGGTCACCGAATGGTGAATGGTTAAGTTATGCCACGCCTGAAGGCATTCGTTTATATAATTTTGAAAACGGCGAAACCCGTTTGATTGAAAATATTTTAGGCGGCGCAGTGATGTGGTCGCCGAATAGCAAAAAGATTTTATTACGCGATGTCGTCATTCGGCATGACCAATTTGTGACTCAATTATTTTTGTATGATATTGAAACTGAAAAAACATATCATTTGAATCCAAACGATGCCATGGAAAATATTCTCGCGTCGTGGTCGCCCAATGGAGAAATGATCGCAGTGGTTCGCAGAGATTTATCTATCCCACGCGGTGACCAAATTTGGTTAATGAACGCCGATGGCAGTGATGCCAAAATGATTACCAATGACCCCGATGTTTTACACGCCAGTTTGAATTGGTCGCCTGATGGAAAATATTTGTTATATGAAATTTATGCCTTGGATGTTTTCCCATTTGAATCTGAATTACGGATTTTAGAAATTGAAACATTGGAAATTCAAGAATTGAATGTAAAAGGGTTTAATCCGCAGTGGGTGTGGAGGTAACTATGCCCGCACGGACGTAAACGTCCGCGCTAGTATTACAAAGTCCGCTAAAGCGGACTAACCAACATCTTCATATAAACTCGCCTTGACTCTTCAAATTTTCCCGTTTATACTTATTGAAAACGATTTTCAATAATATGACTACCGAAATTTGGATTTCTCAATTGCAAGAAAATGGCTATCGCATCACTTCTGCTCGACGCGCAGTGGTGGATACGGTGTATGGTTCTACTCATGCGTTAACCCCAATCGAAGTGTATGACAAAGCCCGCAAAAAATATCGCGCGTTGGGTTTGGTCACTGTGTATCGCACGCTAGAAAAATTAGAAGAACTGCATCTTATTCAACGCGTGCATCAGCCAATCGGATGTCAGGCTTTTATTTCGGCAGGCATCGGTCATCAACATTTATTGCTTTGTCAAAATTGTGGTCAAGTTGAATTTTTTGATGGCGATGATTTAGATTCGCTCACAAAAAATATTTCGCGTAAAACAGGCTATCAAATCAAAGAACATTGGTTGCAGTTGTTTGGGTTGTGTGTAAATTGCAAATAATGCGTTTTGACGGGTCTAAGACCCGTCAAGAGCAAAAACAATAGTAAGGCTTCGACGGGTCTGAGACCCGTCGAGAACATGAAAAATCAAATCCCTTGCCAAAAGCGAGGGATAAAAAACAGGATTTCTAAATGAAAAAGATTTTCAATACCATTATCAGATTTAATATTCTCACGCTTCTTTTCTTGACTTCGTGCGGGTCTGCCCCACAAGCAAACTCAAACTCTTTGACAGTTCTCGCTTCGACATCTGTACTGGCAGATATTGCTCAAAACGTGGCTGGAGACCGTGTGCAAGTTGATTCATTGTTACCCATCGGTGCTGACCCACATGCGTATCAACCTGTTCCATCGGATATAACAAAAATTGCAGATAGCAATTTGTTAATTTTGAATGGACTTGAATATGAGCATTTTATTGAGTCATTGCTTGAAAATGCAGGCGGTGAAAGAATTATTGTAGAAGCGACCTCTGGTTTAACTCCGCATGAAGATAATGACCATGCTGACGAAGCAGAATCAGGTGAAGGTCACGAACATGAAGCGGGTAATCCGCATATGTGGCTTGACCCGAATCTCGTCATCACCTATGTAGAAAATATCCGTGATGGATTCATTCAAGTTGACCCAGATGGAAAAGAAGTTTACGAAAAAAATGCAGAAGCATATATCAATCAATTAAAAGAATTAGATGCTTGGATTGTAGAGCAAGTGAATCAAATTCCTGCTGAAAGAAAATTGTTAGTGACTAATCACGAAGCATTAAATTATTTTGCAGAGCGTTATGGCTTTGAAGTGGTTGGGACAATTTTGCCAAGTGCTAGCACAAATGCGCAATCGTCTGCACAACAAATGGCGCAATTGATTGATGAAATTAAAGCGAGTGGTGTGCCTGCTATCTTTTTAAGTGATGTTGAAAATGCGACACTTGCCGAACAAATTTCTGAAGAAACAAATGTGAAGATTGTGAATGATTTACATCTTGAGTCTTTAACCAATGGCGCACCTGCTGAAACATATTTGGATATGATGAGACATAATGTAAATCTCATTGTAGATGCTTTGAAGTAAAATTTGATTATGTATCCACAAGTTATTCATCAAACCGATAAACCGATTCTCAATGTGCAAAATCTTTCGGTGCGTTATAACGGACGCATTGCATTGGAAGATATAAATTTTCATTTGCATGTTGGCGAACGTGTAGCAGTTGTTGGACCCAATGGCGCAGGCAAAAGCACTTTGTTTAAAGTGGTGGCTGGAGTTTTACAACCAAATCAAGGTGAAGTAAAAATTTCTGGTTCTAATCCATTGGTGCATCAGTGTATTGCTTATATTCCGCAACGCTCACAAGTGGATTGGAGTTTCCCAGTCAATGTGGCGGATGTGGTGATGATGGGGCGGAATGCCAAACTTGGTTTGTTTAAATTGCCAAGTAAAAAAGATTGGGATTTTGTAAATCATGTGTTGGAAACTGTGCAATTGAATGATTTATCCAAAAGACAAATCAATCAACTCTCGGGTGGTCAACAACAACGCATGTTTATTGCACGGGCACTGGCTCAGGAAGCCGAGTTGATGTTAATGGATGAACCACTCACGGGTTTAGATACGCCTGCTCAAGAAAGCCTGCTCGATTTGCTAGATACGCTTAAAGGTCAAAATGTGACTGTCATGGTCGCAACACACGACCTTGAACAAGCCTCGCGTCATTTTGATAGGATTATGTTATTGAATCATAAAATCATTGCCTTTGATAAGCCATCATCTGTGATGAAAACAGAAAACTTATTACAAGCATACGGCGCAAGATTACGTTCTGTTCATGGTGAAGAAAATCTTTTGGCTTTAGATGATTCATGCTGTGATGAAGAACACGATTTTTGATTTACGAATGACGATTTACGATTAGATGGTTGTAAATTCTTCTATATTTTTATAGTCTAGCGCTAGGAGAGCAAGATGGATGAGAAAATTTTCAAAGAGCGAACAAAGAAACTGGCTGTTGCTATTATCAAAAAGGTTGAAAAGTTGCCACGCTCCTTAGCAAGTGACGTTATTGGAAAACAACTTATTCGTTCAGGAACTTCAATTGGTGCAAACTATAGAGCGGCATGTCGAGCAAAATCCACACCAGACATGATAAACAAAATGAAAATTGTTGAAGAGGAAGCCGATGAAACAGAATATTGGCTTGAACTTTTAGTAGAATCTGAAATTATCCCAGAAGAACAAATCAAAAATATTTATAAAGAAACGGATGAAATCCTCGCCATGACTGTCGCCTCTCTCCGAACCCTCCGCAATCGTAAATCGTAAATCCAAAATCGTAAATTACAAATCAACAATGTCTTTTTTACTCGAACCACTTTCTTATGAATTTATGCTTCGCGGCATGATTGCGGCAGTGATGGTCGGCATCGTCTGTGCAGTGATTGGAACGTTTGTTGTCTTACGTGGCATGGCATTTTTCGGCGATGCACTTGCCCACACCATTTTGCCCGGCATTGCTTTAGGATATTTAATTTCAGGCAATGCACGCGAAGTATTATTTTGGTGGGCATTAGGCACAGCCATCGTTGCATCATTAGGCATTGGAGCCATCAGCAAACAAGCACAATTAAAAGAAGATACCGCCATCGGCATTATTTTTGCAGGCATGTTTGCACTTGGCATTGCTTTGATTTCAACCGTCCGCAGTTATGCAGTAGATTTGAGTCACTTTTTATTTGGCGATGTGCTTGGTGTTTCAACCCAAAGTTTGTGGCTGATTTTGATTTTCGGCGGAATTATTTTATTGATTGTGATTGCATTCTATAAAGAATTTACAACCATATCTTTTGACCCTATTCTTGCCCTCACGCTTCGACTTCCCGTCAACCTGCTCAATAACCTTCTGCTGATTCTTATCGCCGTGACAGTGGCTGTCTCATTACAAACCGTCGGCGTAGCATTGATGGTTGCTATGTTGGTCACACCCGCCGCAACCGCATCTATGCTCACGCATCGCCTACCTGTAATGATGATTCTCGCCGCAGGCATTGCATCATTTTCAAGCGTGGTTGGTTTATATCTTTCTTATTATTTCAGCATTGCTTCTGGTTCAGCCATAGTACTAACGGCTACCTTCTTATTCATACTTGGGTTCTTGTGGAAACGCACCAAGTCTATATAATAAAAATAATTCACAAGGAGAAAAAATTATGGCACTTATCGAAACTTCCACAACCATCAACGCTTCACCAGAAAAAATCTTTTCGTATGTATCAAGCCTCGATAGCTTAAAAAACGAATACGTCGTCAGTGTTGAAGCGGATGGACCCATCAAGTTGGGGACAAAAATCAAAACCACAGTCAAAGCAATGAACGGTGTACAAAATACAATTACATCCGAAGTGATTGCATTTGAACAAAACAAAATTTTCGGAACAAAAACGTATGCCGCACCACCCGCATCTGATGTGATTAGCACATTTATCCTTGAGCCAGAAGGCAAAGGCACAAAAGTGATTATGCAAACCGAAGCAAATTTGATGCCCGCTGGAATGCCATCTGTGCCAGGCATGGAAGATATGATGAAAAAACAAATGATTGCTGGATATGATGCAACCTTAGCGGCATTGAAGAAAAAATTAGAAGGTTAAATTTCAACTTATAAACTGGGTGCGTCGCGCCGAACAGGTTAAGAATTTTCTAACCTTATAAGCGCGACGCACTCTTTTTTTGTTAAGGTAGAATTGCGTCCATGCGAAACAAAATTTATATATTCTTCGTCATACTTTTGATGACTGCTTGCGCTTCAAATCAAGTTGCGGATGTTCCCACTGCAACAGAACCTGTGTTTGTGGAATTGCCCGTCACAGACACCCCTGCAATTCCAACCGAAACGCCTCTTCCTACGGCGACGGTTGTTCCTGCACTTGAGAGAGCCATCTACACCTTAGATGTTTTGATGGATTACAACGCAAAAACGGTGAGCGTGAATCAAAAAATTTTGTATCCGAACTTAACTGGAAATCAATTAAATAACTTAGTGATTGCGATTGTGCCAAATTTATGGCAAGGAAGTTTTAATTTAACAAGTATTTCAATTAATGGTGAAGCAATTACCAATTACTCAATTACCAATCAAAGACTCGATATTCCGCTTTCATTTTTTCTTGCGCCCAATGAAACAATTGAAATTGATATTCAATATTCATTAGCACTTCCGTTTGCCGAACAAGAAGACCCAAGCATTTCACGCCCGCGCATTTACGGCTACACCAGCAGACAAATTAATTTAACAAACTGGTATCCATTTGTTGCACCAAACACAAATGGGGAGTGGATTCTGCATGAGCCGTGGTATTACGGTGAACACTTAGTCTATGATGCGGCGGATTATGAAGTAAGACTCACGTTTGCAGACCCAGCCTCCGCGCCAATTGTTGCATCTAGTGGTTTTCCTGAAACACAAGCCGATGGCTCTATTACTTATAAAATTAATTCAGCAAGAACATTTGCATTATCCGCCAGCCGTGATTTTCAAACATCCACCACACAACTCGGCGACGTAACTTTAACAAGTTATTATTTTCCATTTAACGAGCGTGGCGGGCAAGCGGCATTACAAGCAACCGTAGAAGCCATGCAAGTTTTTTCACAACGCTTTGGAACATATCCGCACAAAAGTTTGGCGATTGTGATGGGTGACTTTAACGACGGCATGGAATATTCTGCGTTTTATTATCTCAGCAAAGATTTTTATAACTTATATGATGGCACACCTGCAAATTATTTAACATTTGTTGCTGTGCATGAAACCGCGCATCAATGGTGGTTTGAGCAAGTTGCTAGCGACCAAGCCTTGCAACCCTGGGTAGATGAAGCACTCGCCACATATAGCGAAAGAATTTATTACGAAAGCGTGCACCCTGATTTGGTTAGTTGGTGGTGGTTGTATCGCATTGATTTTTATAAACCCGAAGGCTTTGTAGATATTCCAATTTACGAAGGGCAGGGGTTTCGTCCATATACCAATGCCACATATTTTCAAGGCGCAAAATTTCTTGAAAACACACGCTTACGAATCGGTGATGAAGCCTTCTTCACATTCATTCAAGATTATTTGAATCAAGGCCGCGGGAAAATTATCACAGCCAATGATTTCTTCCGTATTTTGCGTTCACACACCAGTACCGATATTTCAGATTTAATCAACCAATATTTCCGTAGCGTTTATCAATGATTTCACGTTTTAAATTTTATTTTTTACTTTCTATTTTCCTTTTCGCTTGCACTGCACCTCTTGCCGCGCCAACACCCACACCACTTTCGTTCGCGCAAGTTGCTATCAACAAACCAGATGTAGATTCAACCTCCACGCCGTTTCAACCATCTGATTCGACGGACACGCCGATACCAACATTTACGATAAGCCCAACGATAACTTCAACGCCAACACAAACGCTCACGCCTCAACCTACAGCGACAACTGGTTCTGTTCCCCCAACCTCCGATTTACCTTCAAACTCTTCACGCACAAATTACATTCTTTATGCAACTTTGAATTTTTCAAATAAAACCATCGCCGTTGACCAAACGATACGTTATTACAACAACACTGGCGTAAATTTATCTGAATTGGTGTTAGCCGTTCCGCCGAATTTATACAATAGAGCATTTTCACTGAATACAATTACACAAGATAACACCACGATATCTTCATACACCTTAAGCGGACAAAGACTCACACTCAACCTGCCACAACCTTTATCCGCTGGTTCTGCAACAACACTCGTAATGAATTTCAGTTTGAACATTCCCCAAAAATCAGCAAATGATGTGTTTGGCTATGACTTTAATCAAATTAATTTAGTAGATTGGTATCCGTTTATTGTCCCATATCGTGGCGGATGGATTTTGCATGACTCCATGCCGTGGGGAGAGAATCTTGTTTACGATTCATCCGATATTGAATTAAATATCAAAGCAGGGTCAGGTGTGACGTTAGCAGTAGGTGCATCACCCGAATCAAATGGCGAATGGACGCGTTATCGTCTATACGGTGCACGCACATTGGCATTATCCGCAAGCAATGAATTTCTGGTGCATGAAACATCCGCAGGCAATGTAGTGATTCGCTCCTATTATTTTGCTGGCGGATATAAAACAGGTGCGGAAGGTGTTGCCACTTACGCCGCACAAGCAATTAATACTTTCTCTCAACAATTTGGTCCATACCCACACCAAGCCCTCACCATCGTCCAAACCGATATGGATGATGGCATGGAATATGATGGTTTGATTTTCCTCGCCACAGATTTTTATAGTCAATATAACGGAACGGCAAGAAGCAATTTGGCCACCATCGGAGTCCATGAAGTAGCGCATCAATGGTGGTATAGCCTCGTAGGCAATGACCATGCTATGGAGCCGTGGTTAGATGAAGCACTTTCTACTTACAGCGAGAGAATTTTCTACGAAAATAATTATCCTGCCAATATCAGTTGGTGGTGGCAATTCCGCGTCAATTACTTTAACCCCACAGGGTATGTGGATACGAATATTTATAACGGCGGGTCTTTCCGCACTTATACCAATGCTGTCTATTTTCAGGGTGCACTTTTCCTCAATGAATTGCGTGAACGAATGGGGCATGGAAATTTCTCTAAATTTCTGCAAGAATATGTAAGGAGATATGCTTATGGTCACGCCACAGGCGCAGATTTTTTTGCATTGCAAAGAGAGATTGTGAATGTGAATATTAGTGATTTGTTGAGGAAATACTTTTTGGGTTCGTATTAGTTCCCTCATCCCCAGCCCTTCTCCCGTTGGAGAAGGGAGTCGAATCCCCTCTCCCTTGTGGGAGAGGGTTAGGGTGAGGGAATAAACAAAATTATGAACAGACCCTATACCTTTATCAACGTCGCTATGACGGCAGACGGAAAGATTGATACCTTTGAACGCAAAGGTTCTCTTATTTCGTCAGCCAAAGATAAAGCGCGGGTTGATGAATTGCGAGCAAGCGTGGATGCAATCCTTGTCGGTGGGAAAACTTTATCAGGTGAAGCACCCAAGTTGACGGTCAAGAATGAGGCGTTACGTCAAAATAGAATCAAGCAAGGTCGGTCAGAAAATCCTATAAAAATTGGTGTGGCATCCAATATAAATATTTCATTAGACTCAGACTTTATTAAGGTTGGACCTGCGCAGGTGGTAATATTTACGACATCGCAAACATCTATAAGCCAAATTGAACAATTACGCGCTCATGGTGTTGAAGTGTTTGTTGAAAATTCTGCACAAGTTGATTTAACAAACATGATGCACACCTTGAAAAAAATTGGTGTTGATTCTTTAATGGTAGAAGGTGGCGGCACCATTAATTTTGAACTGATGCGTTTGGGTTTGGTAGATGAATTGATGATGTATATTGCGCCGATGATTTTTGGCGGCGCATATTCACCAACACTTGCAGATGGACTTGGATTAACTCGTGAGCAAGCCTTGTCGTTAAAGTTAACAGATGTTAAACAATGGGAAGACGGCGGCGTAATTCTTCGATATAAATTTTTGTAGAGGTAACACTATGACGACCACAACACATGAAAAAGTACAACTTTTGATTCAAGAAGATTTAAGTCAATTATCGGTGCGTATTGAAGCGATTGCCGATTTGCCCACGCGCTTTGGTGATTTTCACATCGTCGCTTTTTCAAATAACTTGGATAACAAAGAACACGTTGCCATTTTCAAAGGTGATATTTTGAGTGCTGAAAATGTGCCAGTACGTTTACATTCCGAATGTTTAACAGGCGATGTGATGGGTTCGTATCGCTGTGATTGTCGTGACCAATTAGAACATGCTTTGAAAAAAATAAATAAAATGAAACAAGGCGTTGTTTTGTATCTTCGTCAAGAAGGTCGTGGTATTGGTTTAACAAATAAAATCCGCGCTTATAGTTTGCAAGACCAAGGTTTGGATACAGTTGAAGCAAATGTTGCTTTAGGTTTTCGTGATGATGAACGTGATTACACCATTGCGGCAGAAATGTTGAAAGCATTAAAAGTTAATTCAGTTCGTTTAATGACCAACAACCCGAAAAAAATTGAGCAATTAAAATCGCATGGCATCAACGTCACCGAACGTTTGCCACATATTTTGCCAACCAACAAACACAATCGCGCTTACTTGAAAACCAAAGTCGCAAAGTCTGGTCATCTGATTGATTTTCACTGGGAAGCGAATGAATAAAAATATCATCATCACGGGCGCAACTGGTGTGCTTGGAAGTTTAACCTCCAAAGTTTTTGCAATGCAAGGTCATAATTTAATTTTGATGGGAACAAATCAAAATAAATTAGATTCATTAGTAAAAGACTTAAATTTGCAAAGCAATCGATTCTTAACCCAAGCCCTTGACTTAACGAATGCAAACGCGCTTCAGGACTCTGTTCAAACTGCTCTTTCCAAATTCGGCAGTATCCACGCTTTATTCCATCTCATCGGCGGATGGGTCGGCGGCAAAACATTTACTGATACGTCATACGATGATTTTGAATTTATGCTCAATCAGCATGTTCGTTCCACGTTTAATTTATTCAAATCGTTATCAAAGCCTTTATCTGGCAACAATTGGGGACGAGTAATTATCGTCTCTGCTTCTACAGTCACAAACCCGCCTGGAAAATCTGGCGTTTACACAGCCGCCAAAGCCGCACAAGAAAATATGGTTTTGAGTTTGGCAAATGAATTGAAAGAATATAAAGTGACAGCCAATGTTATTCAGGTCAAAGCCATTGATGTAGAAAATAAAGGCAAAGGTACTACGCCTGCGGAGATTGTCTCTACAATGCAGTATTTGTTTTCAGATGAAGCAGAGAAAATTAGTGGAGCGAGAATACCCTTATATTAAAAAAAGAGACTGTCAATTTGACAGTCTCTTTTTACTTCTTACCTGTTTACTTGTCTACCTGTATCCAATCACTGTGGGCGCTGACTGTGAAGCGCTCGAACCCCATATATCTTTTAAGATAAAAGTCACTTCATTATAATGAAGTGACTGTGTGGGCGCTGAGGGACTCGAACCCCCGACCTTCTCGGTGTAAACGAGACGCTCTAACCAACTGAGCTAAGCGCCCGAGGGATTTGCATTATAGCATGTGATTTCAAAAAAGCAAAATAACTTAAACACAAGGGAGTGTCTAAAAGAGAGGGCTAAAGAACCTTTCACCACAGAGAACACTGAGTTCACAGAGATTTCAAAAGTTTTTCTCCGTGTTCTCTGTGCGCTCTGTGGTTAAATTTTTTAAAAGCCCACAAAATTAGACACTCCCAAACACAAATGACTCTAAGGTTAATAAACAACTCTCTTGGTGTACTTCGTGTCCTTTGTGTATAAATGTTTTATAATCACAACATCAAATAGGAGAAAACCGATGACCGAAATCAAACCACTAAACTGGACACCCACTGAAGGCGTTGGCTATTCTGTCATTCGTCGTGGCGATGGCGGCATGACCTTAACTTTCACCGACCTTTCAGATACCACCATGAAACACTGGCACGAATTCGCGCTTGAACATTTACTCGGCTCAGACCGCCGCACCCGCAATTTATATGATTTGCGTCAGGTAAAAGAATTTCCTGAGCAATCCATTCGCTTTGCAGTGGATGCCAACAGCGACCCTTCTGCAAGAAATATTCGCGTGGCAGTGGTGGTTGAAAATGAAAGCGTGGCTGATGGCATTCGCAAAGTGGCGGCATTGGCTGAAACTGGGCTTGCCTCTGCCATGAAAATTTTTACAGACATCAACGAAGCCGAAGCATGGCTGGCTCGTCCGTTAGACCAAATACCTTAAGTAAACAGGTAAACAAGTACACAGGTAAAAATGCAAATCGGGAAGTTCACATTTGATTGGGGCAAGCGTACCTACATTATGGGAATCTTGAATGTGACTCCCGATTCATTTTCTGGTGATGGACTCTTATCCCCCTCTCCCGATTTTGGGAGAGGGGCTAGGGGTGAGGGCAATGCAACGCTTCAATCTAAGTGGATGCTTGATTCTGGTGCTGACATCTTAGACATCGGGGGAGAATCTACAAGACCTGGCTCCCAGCCTGTGACTGTAAGTGAAGAATTAGAACGAGTCATTCCTGTGATTCATTCTATTCATAAAAACTTTCCAGATGCGTTAATTTCAAGTGATACATATAAAGC
>JAEURH010000079.1 GCA_016789365.1 Anaerolineales bacterium | reverse complement strand
AAAAATCCGCGTGAATTAGCGAAATTCGCGGCAAAAGGTCTTAATAATGAAACGGGTTTCTGGAATTTTGACTCGCGGGCATCAAGTGGCATCTCGCCCATCGAAAGATTATCCATATAGCACCTTAGAAAAACAGAAACCATATTTCAAAAATTTAGGATTGGATTTATATCCATATTTCAATGGAACACTAAATATCTCAATTGCTCCACTAACTTTTCAGATGATGAATCCCGAATTCACTTTTGAAAAAGTGGAATGGACAGATTTACACCCGCCAGAGACATTTTCGTTCTCGCGTTGCAAAGTCATTTTCAAAGGCAAAGAATATGCAGGTTGGGTGTATTATCCACACCCGGAGACGAAGCGAAATCATTTTCAAAGCCCGTCTTTGGTAGAGGTTATCACATTCGAGATTCCAAACATCCAATATGATGATGAAGTGGAGTTGGACATTAATCAAGATGAGATAAAGGTTGAGTTTCAGGAACCAGACTGACCCTTAAGTACGAAGCGGGCTTGTCATCACCCGAACATACTATTCCAATCAATATTTATTTTCCGCCGTGTCAGGTACAATTGCGGGGAAAAGGGAACAATGCGCATCGCGTTTATTTCAGACATTCACGGTAATTTCACAGCGTTAGAGGCTGTCCTTGCTGATATTAAAAAAATCGGTGTGGATGAAATTATCTGTTTGGGCGATACAGTTAGTTTGGGTCCGCAACCGCGTGAAGTGTTAGAAGCCTTGCATGAAATAAAAAGTATAAATATTAAAGGCAATCACGATGGGGCAATTCTTGAACCTGATAAATCTGCATTTTATGAAATCACTGAACATTTAGTTCCTGATTTGCATTGGGGGCGTGAACGCTTAAACAATACTGATTATGATTTTATAAAATCATTTAAGAATACACATGCGTTGACTTTTCCGAACGGGATAGAGTTATTGGCGTTTCACGGTTCGCCTCTTTCTACCACCCACCTGATTAAAGCGACTACGGACTCTGGTTTGTTGGATAGCTATTTTGAAGGGCAAAGTGCGAAAGTATTAATCGGTGGGCATTCTCACATTCAAATGCAAAGACGATATGGTGATAGATTAATTCTCAATTCTGGCAGTGTAGGCAATGCGTTTGTGTTTGCATTTTCTCCGGGCAAGCCACCGAGTTTATTGCCGTGGGCTGAATATGCGATTCTTGAACAAAAAGATAATACATTTGATGTAGATTTACGGCGCGTGTATTTTGATATTCCGAAGTTGGTGAAGATAGTAGAAGCAAGTGATTTGCCCGGTAAGGCGTGGTGGATACGGCAATATGTGAAGTAAGGGATTCAGTAATCAGTGGGTCAGTAATCAGTTTTCAGTGCGCGGATTCGGGAGAGTCCGCGTTTTTTTAATTCTGCTATACTAAAAATAATTGGAGCAGATTATGACAATTACAAAATTTACTCACGCCACTATTATTGATGGAACTGGAAGCAAGCCAATTGAAAATGGCTTGGTTGTTGTAGAAGATGAAAAAATAATTTTTGCTAGCAAACTTGAAGATTGGAAAGATGAAGAAGGCAAAACATATCAAGAAATGGATTTGAGCGGCAAATATATTTTGCCCGGTCTGATTGATTGTCACGTTCACATTGCGGCAGAATGTTTACCCGATAGCACCATGACTGGTCCATGGGGTTGGACTTCGTTAATCATGTTGAAACATGCACAAAATACTTTAGCGGCGGGTGTGACGACTATTCGAGATGTAGGTGGAAGACATCATTTAGAATTTTCATTGAGAAAAGCAATGGAAGCAGGTTTGTTTGCCGCACCAAGAATGTCATTGGCTGGAAAGTTATTAGCAATCACATCAACAGGAAGTGAATGGTATGACGGCATGTATCGTGAAGCAGATGGCGTGGATGAAGTCCGTAAGGCGGCAAGAGAACAATTACGAGCAGGAGCTGATTTAATTAAAGTCTTAGCAACAGGCGCAGTGCTTGCGCCAGGAGAAAAACCTGGCGCCGCTCAATTTGAAATGGAAGAGATTCGCGCCGCTGTCATAGAAGCAAGAAAAGTTGGGAAAATTGTCGCCGCCCATGCGCATGGCATTGATGGAATTCGCAATGCTGTAGAAGCAGGTGCAAAAACAATTGAGCATGGCACTTATCTAAATCAAGACCCAAAAGTTATGGAAAGAATGGCGAAAGAAAATATTTATCTCGTGCCTACTTTGAAAGCAGGTGTAGATATTATTGAAGGCAATAAACCCGGCATTCCAGATTGGATTATGGAAAAAAGCAAAGAGACACAAGAAGATGCAATTTTGTCATTGCGAAAGGCTTATGAAATGGGCGTGCCAATTGCTATGGGAACAGATGCCGCCACACCTTATAATTTTCATGGCGAGAATGCAATGGAACTTTATTATATGAGTCAAGCGGGGATGTCTAACATGGATTGTATTATCGCATCCACAAAAAGCGCGGCAAAGGCTTTGGGTTGGGAATCAAAAATCGGCACGTTAGAAGCGGGCAAGCTAGCAGACTTAATTATCGTAAAGAAAAATCCGTTGGAAGATTTAAAGTCACTGGCTGATAGAAAAAATATTGAGTATGTAATGCAAGGTGGAAAGTTTGTGACAAGGCAATTTGCTAGTGATTCAGGAATCCCAGAGGAGTTGATGGCTGGGGCTTGGGTGTGTTGTAGCTAGTACCATGCTTGGGTTCAGCAAGCAGGTATCAATCAAGTGTGAGGCGCAGAGTCAGAATAGAGTAAAATTAAATCAATGGCAGAAAAACCTAAAACCAAAGTCTTCATTTCATATTCGCGCAAAAATAAAGCCTTTGTGCGAAAATTAAATGCCGCTTTAGATGAAGCAGGTTTAGACGCATGGGTGGATTGGGATGGAATACCATTAACGGTAGACTGGATGAATGAAATCACAAACAGTATTACATCATCAAATGTCTTTTTGTTTGTGATGAGTCCTGATTCGTTAAAGTCTGATTTTTGTGCAAAGGAATTGGAATTGGCAATTGCAGGCAATAAAAAAATCATTCCAATTGTATATGCTGAACCAGAAAAAAGACAAAAAGTTCATGCGAAATTAGCATCGTCGAATTGGGTTTTCTTGCGCCCGAAAAAAGAAAAATTTAAAGAAATTATTCCTAAAATTATTGAAGCGATTTTTACAGATTTTGAGTGGGTCAGCGACCATACGCGTTTATCACAACGTGCGGCAGAATGGAATTTGAAAGAACGCAATGATAGTTATTTGTTACGCGGGTCAGATTTAGATAATGCTGAAAAGTGGATGACTGAATCCGCTTCTAGTGAAACTCGTTATGTAACTCCGTTGCAAGCAGAATATATTCGTGCGAGCCGTGAGTATGCAATTCGCCGCCAAAGAAATTTTACACGCACGATTGGTTTGGCAATGTTGGCAACAATTCTATTGTTCATTGCTTCTTTAATTCAGTGGCAACGTTCAGTAGAAAATGCCAAGTTGGCACAAGAAAATGCTTTGATTGCCGCCGCAAACGAGAAAATTGCCCTTGAACAACAGCAACTTGCCGAGCAAAATGCACAGCGTGCTTTCGATAGCGAAAATCAAGCCAAAGCCCAAAGTAGTGCTGCGCTGGCAAAGGCTTTAAGTGAACAGCCTAGCCAATTAGATGCAAGCACACTTTTAGCACTAGAGTCGCTTTCACGCTTTCCATCCAAAGATGCAGAAGATGTTTTGCGAAACAACATTAGCAAAATGCCAATTCCGATAGCGCAGTTAAAACACACAGGCAGAATTTGGAATTTGATTCTTTCGCCAGATGGTCAATTTTTTGTTTCTACCAGCGCCGATAATACTGCTTGTGCGTGGGCATTAAGTGGTGAAAAGAAATATTGCGTAACGCATGAAGATGATGTGACCGATGCATTAATCACAAATGATGGAGCATTATTAATCACTGCCAGCCGAGACGGCTCCGTCCGATTTTGGGATTTTGCAAGCGGCACGCCTCAAGACGTGTTTCAACTTGGTTCCCCCATCTTAGACCTTGATATTAACCCCAAAAACACAATGGTTATTGCTGGGCGAGAAGATGAAATTGTGACAGTGATTGACCCAAATGTAAGAAGAATTGTGTATGACTTTAATTTCAATAATGGGGCTGTAAATGTGGTTAAATTTCATCCCAATGGTGAATGGTTAAGCATAGGTACAAAACAAGGCAGAATTAGAACATGGAAAGCAAAAACCAGTTTGCTTGAGTCAGGTCCACGACACGATGCTGAAGTCTTTAACTTCGCCATCAGTTCAGACGGCAAAGTGATGGTTTCAGTAAGTGAAGATAGCACTGCCAGAATTTCAAGAGCAGAAACTGGTAGAGAAACTCATGTGCTAAAACATCCAGACTGGGTAGAAGATGTTGCCTTTAGCCCAGATAATTCTTGGTTTGTCACCGTGTCAGACGATAAAATTGTACGGGTGTTTGAAACAGCCACAGGCATAGAAAAGATGCGCATGTATCACAACAGTTTTGTGCAAAGGGTAAAGGTCAGCCCAGATGGCAGTTGGATTCTCACCACAGGTTACGACCAAACCGCCCGCCTGTGGGATTCACATACAGGTGCATTGGTGCTTGAAGCCTCTTTAGATGGAATCGGGTCGGCATTGTTATTTAGCCAAGATGGCAAACAAGTAATTATCGGTGATAGAAGTGGCAATGTAACAATATGGGATATTTCCAGTTTGTATGCCCGCGTTGGGTACATTGAATTTGATGAATTTATTAACCGCGTGCGCTTTGACCCATCTGGTAATTATGTATTGATTAACCCCGATGATAAATTTATTTGGCAATTGCCGTATAACCAAATCACTAGTATCACGCAAGGCACATCAGGCAGGCAAGTATTTTCAACAAATGATTTAAGTTCGTTGTTAGAAATCAGCCCCAATTCAAAATGGATTGCTGTTTCCGAAAATTCAGAGGTAAATCGCTCGCAAGGTGTTTTATTTAATACCGAAACCGAAGAAACTTTTATTCTGCCACATACTTCAGACTTAACGAGTTTATCTTTTAACCCAACTAATCAATTTTTAGCCACCACTAATGAAGGCAACAATGAAGTTTATATTTGGGATGTTGTCAGCGGTGCAAAAATCAAAACCATTTCATTTGAAGAAACTGTTTTTACAGCCGTATTCAACCCCAAAGACTCAACATTGGTTATTGGGCTAAGCGATAAATTTGTAATCTGGGATGTAACAAACAACACGCAAATTAACATGTTGTTTCAGAATGGCAAAATCCAGTTATTAGCCCTTAACCAAGATAGCACATGGTTAGCAAGTGCTAGTTCTGATGGAAGCATAAATATTTGGGACATGACCCAAAATGAGTTAGAAAACCCGAAATATAGATTTAAACAAGGAGGCTCAGTTAATGCGCTTAATTTTAATGCACACAAAAATTGGCTGGCTTCTGCTGGGGGCAATGGCTTTTTATACCTCTTTGACTTAAACGCTGGTCAAGAAGTAATGCGCATCCCACATGGAGATACCGTCTCTGGTGTAGATTTTTCAACCGATGGCAATTTACTCGCCACCGTTTCACGAAAGACCATACAATTTTTTGATGTAAATCTACTCACTCCCATTTCAAAAGAAGACTTAACTCAAGTTGCTTGTTCTCGCATCACACGCAACCTCACCCCTAGTGAATGGGCTTCGTTCTTCCCGCAAGAGCAATATCAAGTAATGTGTGAAGGGTTGCCATAGAAATAGTTCTTAAAGGCATGCACCTCACTCCAACTTCAAAAACACATCCACCACACGCGGGTCAAAGTGACTTCCCGCATCTGCCTTAATTTTTTCTTTCACTTCTTTTGGGTCTAAGCCTTTGCGATACGGTCTATCAGACACCAACGCATCCCACACATCTACTACAGCAAAGATTCGTGCCGCCAACGGAATTTGTTCTGCTTTCAAACCACGCGGGTAGCCAGTACCATCCCATTTTTCATGGTGACAATATGGAATATCTAATGCGGGCTGTAAAAATTTAATTGGGCTTAACATCTCAAAAGCGTAGACCGGATGCTTTTGAATCAGAGCCCGCTCTTCGGGAGTCAATGAAGCGGGTTTCAGCAAAATGCCATCAGGTATCGCCATCTTCCCAATATCATGCAACAATGCGCCACGCTCAATATGAATCAAGTCATCGCCATCTATCCCCATTGCAGTAGCAAGTTTCAAAGTCAAAGATGTGACGCGCTGTGTATGCCCTTCCGTTTCTTTATCACGCAAATCCAACGCACGCACCCAACCTTTTAGTGTAGCCTGATAAGCAATTTGTAATTCCTCATTACTAGATTTCAAACCATCAAACAAACGTGCATTTTCAATCGCCACCGCCGCCTGATTCGAAAACGAAGAAATAATTTCTAAATCATCATTATGAAAAATTCCACTTTGTGCGCGGTTATCTACATAAATCACACCGATCAAAACATCTTTCACTTTCAACGGCGCACATAAAATCGAAAGCAAATGATACGCCGCAATACTCGCCTGCTGGTCAAAACGCGGGTCTTCTTGGGCATTCGTCGTCAAAACCGCTTCGCCCGTATCCGCCACACGTTTGATAATACTATTACTAATTGCAAACGAATCTTTCAACAAATCAGTCTGTGCCATACCGCGTGCAATTTGTGGAATCATTACACCCGATTCATCTTTCAACATCAGGAATCCGCGTTCTGCATTCATCAAAGCGATAATCGAATCCATGACTTCTTCTAACACTCGCTTCAAACCTAAGGTCGAGTTGATTGCGCTCCCCACCCCTACCAACGCCTCAACTTTTTTCTGGTGGGCATTAAAATGCGCCTGAACATTATCTTTCAATGATGCAATCGTATTTACTATCGACCCCAATTCACGGTTGACATACGTAAACTGCGGATGATTCGTCCGCGCTAATTGCAACATGGCTTGCATAACGCTTTTTTGAATTTCTGATATCTGATGAACGACATTTTCCTCAACGGGTAACTCAGACATAGCACACTCCGATTTATCTACACCGTCCCGCAGGTTTGATTGAATGACTTAATTAACGATTTAAACCTGCGGGACGTTCTGCATCACAACTTCGGCAAAACAATAGACTGTTGCCCCTGATATTTTCCTTTTTTATCTGCATACGAAATTTCACACTCTTCATCTGCCTCAAAGAATAACACCTGAGCCAAACCTTCGTTTGCATAAATTTTGGCAGGTAATGGCGTGGTGTTAGAAATTTCAAGCGTTACAAAGCCTTCCCATTCTGGCTCAAACGGCGTGACGTTTACAATAATCCCGCATCTCGCATAAGTAGATTTTCCTAAACAAACGGTCAGCACTTTTCTTGGAATCCGAAAATATTCCACAGTCCGCGCCAATGCAAATGAGTTTGGTGGCACAATACATACATCACCAACAAAATCCACCATAGAGTTAGAGGCAAAATCTTTTGGGTCAACAGTTGCTGAAAATACATTCGTAAAAATCTTAAACTCATTCGCCACGCGCACATCATAGCCATACGATGAAACGCCGTAAGAAATCACACCTTGCCGAACCTGTCTATCTACAAACGGTTCAATCATTTTATGCTCTAACGCCATCTTGCGAATCCAGTGGTCAGGTTTCAAACCCATGTTTTATGCTCCTATAAATAGTTTGTAATGACACCGCGAAACGATTTATAATCACAATCATGCAACGACTCGCTGTGTCTCTACTTTTTATACACGCCATTGTATAACAAAACTGCAAACTCGCAAGAAACATATTCATAATTGTTTTGGATTTGGTATAATGCAAAAATATGGCATCGAAAACATATCGCCAAAGCATCAATGAATGGCGCAATGAACGCAACGAAACCATTCGCCGCGAAAACGGCTGGCTTTCTCTAGCGGGGTTATATTGGCTAAAACTCGGCAGGAACAATTTTGGTTCAGACCCCAAAAGCGAAATTCAACTTCCAAAGCGAATTCCCACAAACGTTGGTTATTTTGAGTACAACGGCAAATCTGTTTCATTGCGAGTCAATCAAGGTCAAAAAGTTACCGTCAACGACAAAACCACAGACTTTGCAGTTCTGCAACCTGATATTTCTGAAAACCCAAGTTACATCAAATTAGATGGCGTGCAACTCGTTGTCATTCAACGTGGCAATAAGATGGGCGTGCGCATGTGGGATAACAAAACCGAAAAACGCGCTTCTTTCCCCGCCCGCACTTGGTACGAGATTAACGAATCTTTTCGTATCCCGGTCACTTTCACTGCTTACGAAAGACCGAAGATGGCATACTTCCCTGATTTGACAGGCGAAAAATCTGAATTTCCAGTAGAGGGATATTTATCTTTTGAATTCAATAAAAAGAATTACAAAGTAGATATCAACAAAGAAGATGATGGTACGATTTTCTTACGCTTTTGGGACCCCACCAGCGAAGATGAGACCTATCCCACAGGTCGTTATCTTATAGCAGATATTGAAGAAGATGAAAATATCTTTCTAGATTTCAACAAAGCCTATTGCCCTCCCTGCGCCTTTACTGATTTTGCAACCTGCGTCTTCGCCCCTGAGCAAAACCATTTAGATTTTCGCATCACTGCTGGCGAAACATTCCCAAGAGATTTGCATAAATAAAAAAACGCCACATAAGTGGCGTTTTCATTTTATAAACCAAGAATCCAATTTGAGAAAAATTCTGGAACAAAGTACCCACCGAAGCCAAATCCCCACTTTAACACACAGCAAGCAACAAAAATCGCGAAGCCCAGACCAAGTATAAAGTAGTCGCGAAGCGCGTAAGTGAGTTGCTTCAACCATGTGCGCGGAGCAGTACCAAAGGCGCGCAAATCCATTGCGTCAATTACTTCTTCACCTGTAACGGTTGATTGCATCACTACAGGGATAATAAATGGTGCGAGTTTGCGAAGCCGTTCGGGAATGCCACCGTTCAGTTTTTCAATTTCGTAGCCACGCGCGCGTTGTGCATCCATTGTGATAATAAAATCGCGGGCAAATGTTGGCAAAAAGCGAAATGCCAAATCCATTGTAAAAGAAACTTTGTCAGATGCACCCATACGCCTAAATGCAGTTCCGTAAATATTTGGGTCTATAGTGTATGGAATCGGAATGGCTAACAAAGTCATCGTAAACATGCGTGTGATTTGCGTGAGTGCAAACCATGTTTTTGAAACAGTAATCGGCACATCCCAACCAATATCTGTAAAAGGTATTTTGATAGGAACATTAAATAATACAGGAGAAGGCAAGTTGGTCACCGAAGAAGGACCACCGCGCCCAGAAAGCAAACCGTTTAAGCCAACAATAAAAATGACCAGAATGAATATAAAAATCCAAACGCGCCGCACATCTTTCCACTCAATACGTGCCATGAGGTACAAGGTCAGCGAAAGAAAGAAGAGCGGAAGGATGATGCGGAAATCCCAAATCTCAGGAACAGTCAGCGCCAAAATGATGCTGAACATGAAAATGAGGCGGGTGCGCGGATCTAACCGTTGGATAAAGGTATTACGCGGGCGGTACTTCCAGGTGACCAACATGTAACTTTAGCGTCCTCTACGTGATGCGACTGCCGCGAATGCAATCATAAGGATTGGCACGAGAATCGCGGTAACGACGGTGTTACCAATAAAGGCAGGTGTAAAGTAACCGACCAAAGCAGTATTAATATCAATGCCGCCGACGAACATTTCAGTGAGCGAAGCAAACAACATGCCGACTGCTACACCTGCAATGCCCCAACCGACTGCTTTGATGATATCTTTTTGGGCGCGGAAATCACTAATTGCAGCCATGGCTAAACCAGCCACCAAGCCCATCAAACCATTACCGAGGCTCCAATTCCAGTAGAAGCCCCAACCGCTGAGTGCATCACCAAGTGTGTTGCCGATGACACCAGCAAGGAAGCCAACCCACGGACCATATGCCACGCCGAAGAAAATTAACACGGCTACTGCTGGGCGGAAGGTGACGTTACCAGCCGCAGGAAGAGGAACAAAATTGGATGCCCATGAAAGAACACCATACAATGCCGCGCCGATTGCGCCGTACACTACTTGGCGTGTGCCAAATTCCCAAGTGCTTTTGTCGTTCATTATTTCTTCTCCTTTTGTAGATATAAAATTTGTTTGGACAACGCTGACCTCACACACTTTAACCCTGCAAATGCAAACACGTTACAGGGAAAATCACGAAACAAATTTTGTTAACGATTCGGCGGGTAAAAATTCTCCAGTTTTTGCAAACAGGTCGAGGTTAAGTTGCAGAAGCGATGTGGGTCTAACACGATACTTCAATAACATTTCTGTATCTTTCAAAACGTCTTCTGGTTTTCCATCAGCAACGATATGTTTATCACCAAATAGCAAAACGCGGTTGGCATACGTCACGGCTAAATCCAAATCATGCGTAATAAAAAGCGTGGATGCAAAATTTTCTGTGAGGATGGAGTGTTTGCCATTGGTTGTATTACATAATGCATCCATAAAACGGGTGTAATTTGCAAAATCTTGTCCAGCAGTTGGTTCATCCATCACCATAATTTTTGAACGCATGGCAAGTACTGCGGCAATTGTTGTGCGTTTTTGTTGACCAAACGATAAACCCAACGGTGGATATTCATCAAAGCCTTTTAAGTTCACTGTTACAAGGCTTTCGCTCACAGAAATTTTTATGTCTTCTGGTGTAAAACCTAAATTTTTTGGACCAAATTCTAACTCTTCCGTCACAGTCGGCGCATATAACATGTGCGTTGGGCTTTGAAATACATAACCAAGCACACGCGCAATTTGCGCCACGCTCATCTCACGCGTATCTTTTCCTTCTACTAAAACTCGTCCGCGTGTAGGTTTCAATAAACCAATCGCATGTTTTACCAAAGTAGATTTTCCTGCACCATTTGGACCTAACACCGCAATCAAATCTCCGCGATTAATGGTGAGATTCACATTTTGCAAAATCAGCGGATAATCGTCCCCATAACGAAAATCCACATCTTCAAAGACGACTAGCGGCTCGCCTCTTTCTGCTGATTTGTGACTGCGTGCTGTTTCTTCAACCTTATCCAATGTTTTGACTCTTTGCACCACCCACGGAGCAGGCAATTTAACTTGGGTGTGGTCAATTTCTGTTGGCAGTTTATCAATACCGCCTAAATATTTTATTTTGCCTGCTTCCATATACAACAAACGGTCAGGCTTGATTTGTAACGCATCTTCTACACGATGTTCAACCAAAATCACTGTTTTGCCTTCATCTGCCAAACTGCGGAATGCTTGCAAGGCTTCGTGAGCAGAGGCAGGGTCAAGCGAAGCGAGTGGTTCATCTAACAACAAGATAGATGGATTCATCGTTAACACACCAGCCAAAGCAACTTTTTGTTTTTCACCACCAGATAAATTAAATGTTTCCCGCTCACGCAAATATTCAATATTGAGTCGCTTCATGGCTTGGTCAACGCGCATGATAATTTCATCGTGTGGCAAGCCTAAGTTTTCAGGTCCAAATGCAATTTCATTGTAAACATTACTGGCAACAATTTGACGTTCTGGGTCTTGCAACAATGTGCCAACAATTTGCGCCATTTCAGGAATTTCCAACGAGGAAATTTCTTTACCATACAACAACGCCTTGCCAGATAATTCACCGCGATAACTACGCGGAATTAATCCATTAATGCAACGCGCTAGCGTGGTCTTGCCGCATCCGCTAGAGCCAGCAATTAATAGCAACTCACCCTGCTTGAGCTCGAAAGAAACATTTTCAATAGCAAGTTCAGGGCGGGTGCGATATTTGAATGTCAGGTTTTCAACAAGAAGTGGAGGTTGTGTCATTGCGCCCTATTTTACTTTGAAAAAATGACTTCTGCCAATGATTCATAACTGGCAGGGATAATTTTTGGAGATTGAAATGACTCGGTAATAATAGTGGGGTCTTTCATGCCATGACCTGTGCAAACGATGACGACTCGTTTACCTTTCGCTTCAAACTGACTTTTAGTTGATTCTGCTATCAAGCCTGCTACTCCCGCGGCAGATGCAGGCTCAACCCACACGCCTTCTCCAGCCAATATTTTTTGTGCTGACAAAATCTCTTCATCAGATACTGCAATAATCTTACCTTTTGATTCTTGTGCGGCTTCGAGAGCTTGTTCTCCACGAGCAGGTTTTCCAATTCGAATAGCAGTGGCTATCGTTTCAGGTTTCTCGAAGGTATGACCAAAGACCAATGGAGCAGAACCAACTGCCTGCACGCCCAAGAGGCGCGGCAATCCTTTTTCGTATTGTTTGAACCCAGCCCAATAGGATGTGATGTTGCCAGCATTGCCAACTGGTAAACATAACCAATCTGGCGCAGAGTTTAAGTCATCACAAATTTCAAATGCGGCAGTTTTTTGTCCTTCAATACGAAATGGGTTTATGGAATTAACTAATGCAATTGGAGTCTTTTGCGTAATTTCAACCACGAGTGAAAGCGCATCATCAAACGAGCCTTGAATTTGAATCACTTGTGCGCCGTAAGCAATTGCGCCAGCAAGTTTGCCAACAGCCACTTTGCCTTCGGGAATTAACACGATTGACCTAAGACCTGCGCGTGCGGCATACGCGGCGGCAGATGCGGCTGTGTTGCCTGTTGAGGCACAAATGACGGTTTCTGCTCCACGCCCAACGGCTTCACTTATGGCGGCAGTCATGCCTCTATCTTTGAATGAGCCAGTGGGGTTCAAGCCTTCAAACTTGATATGGATTTCGCAATTTAATTCTTTACTTAACCGCGGCATTGGAATTAACGGCGTATTGCCTTCGTTTAGTGAAATAATTTTGGTATGTTCAGGTAAATCGAGAAATTTTTTGTAACGATGAATTAAGCCTTGATACATTTATTAACTCCAATAGACATGTCATTGCGAGCCACGCACTTGTTTTTCGTGGCAAGGCAATCTCCAAAATAATCATAAGATTGATTCGCTTATGGTCTCGATACGCCGCAAAGAACAAGTGCGCGGCTACTCGACCAACGCTCGCAATGACGTGATAATTCGCCGATTATAATAGCGGATATGATAAAAATTCGGGTTCCAGCCACATCTGCAAATTTAGGACCAGGTTTTGATTGCTTGGGAATGGCGTTAGATATTTGGAATGAAATTACATTTGAACCTGCCGACAAAATGAGTCATTTTGTCGTTGGTGAAGGGGAAGAAAAATTAAATAAAGGCATCCGAAATTTATTGACTAAATCTTTTGCAAAAGTGCATCAAGTGCGTGGAAAAAAATTAAGTGTTGTGAAAATTTCGGCACAGAACAAAATTTTTATGAGCAGTGGACTTGGCTCCAGTGCGGCGGCGATTGTGGCGGGTTTGTTCGCCGCAAATGAAATTTTGAGTAAGTCATTAAGTGAAAATGATCTATTGAAACTTGCAACTGACATGGAAGGTCATCCAGATAACGTTGCGCCTGCTTTATTTGGCGGGTTAATTGTTTCCGTCATGGCAAAAGATGAAATACTTTGGCGTAGATATGAAACCCCTGATTGGACGATTGTCATTGTCAAGCCGCAAGTGGAATGGTTGACAAAAACTGCTCGGGCTGTGCTACCCAAGTCTATATCCAGAACTGATGCGATTTTTAATATCGGGAGAACATCTTTAGTAATTGATGCGTTGCGAAGTGGCGATTTATCTCTCTTACAAAAAGTGATGGATGACCGCATTCATCAGCCATATCGTTTGAAACACATTTCAGGCGGAATGGCGGCTTATAAAGTTGCTAAGCAATTTGGCGCGGCGGCACTATCTGGTGCAGGTCCTTCTATTATAAGTTTTGTCAATTCCGGTGATGAGGAAACCGCAAGAAATGAAATTGCAAATGTGTTTGAAGAACGCGGCATTGAAACAAAGTCTGTGATTACGAAACCAAGTTCATTAGGTGTGCATTTGATATAAAAACAGCCGTCAAAATTTGACGGCTGTTTTTATTTATTTCTTTTTACTTTTTGGTTTTGTCTTCTTTACAGTAGATTTTGTTGAAACTGGTTGAGAACTTCCTGTTTCTGGAACGTAAGCTGTACGCAATTGAACAGGTTCGGCAGGTTTTGGGCGACGAATGCGCAAGTTAAGAAATTCTACAAAAACTGAAAAGCCCATAGCAAAGTAAATATATCCTTTGGGGATATGCACATGCAAACCTTCTACAATTAATGTAAAGCCGATTAGAAGCAAGAAACTTAAAGCTAAAATTTTGATAGTTGGGTGCTTCTCAACAAAACTTGAAATTGGACCAGCGGTAAAAATCATTACCAAAGCCGCCGCAAGCACAGCAACAATCATTATTTCAATATGGTCCACCATACCAACTGCTGTAATCACAGAATCTAGAGAAAAGACAACATCTAACAACAAAATTTGAATAATCACGCTAGCAAATGTTGTGCCAACTTTGGCAGAAGCATGACCCTCTTCCCCTTCGAGTTTGTCATGAATTTCTCGGGTGCTTTTCCAAATTAAGAAGAGACCACCTGCCAAGAGAATCAAATCACGCCCAGAAATATTAATTACATCATCGCCAAACCATGGAATCGAAAAGATAGGTTCAGTAAGGCTGATAATCCATGAAAGAGAAAATAACAACAAGATGCGGGTAATAACAGCAAGTGCAATGCCAGTTGTGCGAGCACGTTGTTGCTGATGAGCAGGAAGTTTTCCTGCAAGAATTGAAATAAAGATTACGTTATCTACACCTAGCACCAATTCCAAAGCAATCAATGTAACAAATGCAATCCATGTTTCGGGGGATGAAATCCAACTAAAGTCCACGGCGGACGCTCCTAAAATAAGATATAACCTATTTTAATAGATAAGTAAAAAAATGGGGAATAAAAAAAGACTGCCAACCGCTGACAATGGGCACAACTGGTGAGCGGTCTTCAGTCGGCTGTCTTATTCTTTGATGGTATGCACTGCCCCGAAGGTTTAAAGCAGAAACAATCTGCATTTGCGAGAACCTTCGGGACGTTTTGTGTAAGGTAAGTTACTTAATCTTAAACATCTGTGTCAATTTCATAGCCAAATTCAAGTCACCTGCAAGTTTTAGTTTGCCTTGCATAAATGCTTGCATACCATCTATTTCACCAGTGAAGATTTTGACGTAATCGGACGAATCAGCAGTGAGAGTCATCTTGGGTGAAGCATGTTCACCTTTAGATACTTCCACTTTTCCGTCTTTGATAACGGCATACCAATCACCTGCTTCGGCACCTGTGAACTTGAATTGAATCACCGCATCTAAACCTACGGCTTTTTCGGGGATGAAAGCTCCTGGCATTTTCGACATGAGGGTTTCAACTGTTAAAGACATTACATTTCTCCTTAAGATATAAAAAATATTGATTGTAAATTAGAAATCGTTAACGATTTAAATCATATAAATATGTGACTGCTCGAATAGCTTCAAAATAGTCTACTTGTGTGCCGTATTTATCAAGAACATCAACATGGGCTTGTATTCTAGCCTCTCTGGTATCTGCTTCGCAATCACAACTAAGGACGTGAGAAAAGATAAACCAAATTCTAGCTCTACCACGAAAATTCTCAACATCAATTACGAAGCGTTCAAAGTTCCATGATTTCCTTGCTATAAAAATTTCTCCAGCATCTAAATTGTAGAAATCCTTGTAATAGAGAAACGGCGTTATGCTACCGTAGTGTACGTAAATAATATCATCTCCTTGTACATTATTCTGAATATATGCCAAAACAGGCTTAATATCTTCGCCCATAGGAGGAGAAATGAAATGATTATATGTAGTTACAAGAGGTCTCCACAAAATCGTTATTGTTACCAATGCATATACAAATAATGCCAACTTACCATTAATTCTCTTAAAGGTAAGGTATATCCCTTTAAATCCTTCTGCCATAATCAAGAATAAAGATGGATACCAAAAATATAAAAATCTATCTGTAATTGGGTATTTACGTAGAGCAGATGCAACAAAAGCAAGTACAAGCGGAAAAATGACAAGAGTTGCTAATTGTTTATCTCGAATAAGTAATGTTATAGCGCCAAGTAGAATAAGTACTAGACACGCTTCTCTTAAGTAAGCCCAGTTAAGCATCGGTATAACCTCTGACCAAAAAGAAGGGGTTATTTGTGGTAATAAAGAAATGAAAATGTTTTTATACCACAACAGGTTTTCCCATGGTGGAAATGGAGCAAAATTATCCCGCCAATAATCCTGTAAATTTTCATTTCCTACTAAGTTATTTAATGAAATCATATAAGTGGTTAGGAATGTCACTAACCATATCATTGCCATTCCTAAAAGCCAACTCAACTGTGAGTAATCTTTCTTAATCCATTTTTCAGTAACAAGTAAAAACACAATCACTGGCAATATAAAGATAGAAGGATGAGATATCCAAATAGCAAAAAAGCCTACTATTCCCAAGAAAATAGCATTCTGCTTATTTTTCTCTGATTTTAGGTATGAAAGTGATAAAGAAATCAACAAAAGAGAAATCATCACATCGCTAGAATACTGTTTAAGTTCAGAAGAGTAATACACCATCCATTCAGAAATTGAGAACAACAAAGCCGCAAATATGCCGAATTCGCCAAAATACTCACTAGCAATACGATAAACCAAGTAGGTTGAAACAATGCCTGAGATTAAAGGAAAAAGGCGCAGAATGTATTCTTGGTTTCCAAAAATCAAAACAAGCAACTTTTCAATAAACAAGAAACCGATTGGGGCACCTTGGTCATAGTCTAACGTAAGTGTTAACTCATTAAAGCTACGATTTATTATATTAAGTGCCAAACTGGCTTCGTCAATCCATAAAGAACGATTAACAAAATATTGTCTTAGGCGAAGAAAAACGCCTAAGACAACAATGCTCCACCAAAGGAAATTTAAGTTATAAAATCCTTTCAATTTCTCAAAAATATTTTTCATAAAAGAGATAATAACCTAAATTGACTCGATTTAATATATGAAATAGTTTTATTGTAAATTTTCAAATATTGCCGCGGCGCCCATTCCGCCACCAATACACATCGTCACCATTCCATATTTGGATTTGCGGCGACCCATTTCATAAATCAATTGCGTAGTTAGCTTTGAACCTGTGCATCCCAACGGATGACCTAAAGCAATCGCGCCACCATTGACATTAACTTTTTCAGGGTCAATTTCTAAAGTCCGAATCACTGCTAAGGCTTGAGCCGCAAAGGCTTCGTTTAATTCTATCAAGTCAATATCGTTTATTGAAAGACCAGCGATTTTCAATGCTTTTGGAATTGCTACGATGGGACCTATGCCCATTAATTCAGGTGCAACTCCACCAACTGCAAAAGATACAAATCTTGCTAATGGTTTGAGATTTAATTCTTTGGCTTTATCAGACGACATGACTACAACACCCGCC
>JAEURH010000078.1 GCA_016789365.1 Anaerolineales bacterium | reverse complement strand
TCTTTCAATACTTTTCCACCCGATATTTCGCGCTTCGGTGCTAACCCCAACCATGAACAAAAATGTTTTTCATTTGGAAATTTGTTCATGTCTGTTCCCACTTCTGAAACTATCGTTTGCGCCAGTGAATCGCTCATGCCATGCACGGCGGTCAAGTCCACACCACTGATGCGTCTGAGATGCTGGCGAACTTGCACGCCTATCGGTGCATTTTTGCTATGGGTTTTGCTTTTGTATTTGGGTATCTCTTTTTCTTCGCCAACTTCTCTATCTGGATATATCTGGCGATAGGTCTTTTCGATTTCTGCATCACAATGCTGTATTTCTTTTGTGTAAAAGTCGTATAGCTCTAACGATTGTTTCAGGATGAAGAGATGTTCTGCTCGCCAGGTCCCCGTTAGGGCTTTGGCGATTTCGCTTTCTTCTTTTTTACAACGGTAGTTGCGCATTTTGGCAAGTTTGTAGGGGTCTCGCTCGCCTGCCACAATTGCTCGTAGGATGGCTTGTCCCGTGTTCCCTACAATGTCACTGAGCACTTGGCTGATTTGGATGTTCATTTGTAGTAATGCTTTTTGCATGTGCAAGATATGTGGTGCGCGATGTTGGATGAGTTCCGCTCGATGGCGGATGAGCGTTCGTAATTTCGCTATCTCTCCTTCGGGTCGAAAGGAGCTTTCTAGTAAGCCATAACTATATAAGGTTTGTATCCATTGACTATCACTGATGTCACTTTTTCGTCCAGGTACTCTGCGAATTGACCTTGAGCTGATTAATTTACATTCCAGCCCTTGGCTTTCTATTTCTTCAAACAAGGCTATCCAGTACACGCCTGTACTTTCCATGGCTACACTTTTTATTCCATTTTCTATTAGCCATTGGCTTATCGCTTGCAAATCTATGGTGTAACTCCCAAAGGTTCTTACAATTTGCTTGCCTTCTCTTTCGATACACACCACTATCTCTTGTGATCCGACATCTATCCCTGCCACTGCTTTGTCCATTTTCTGCATCCTGCTCAATGCTCGCGCTTCTTCTCCTCCTTGTTTTTCTTTTTTCATCTTGCTCATGTCTGCTCCTTTCTACTTGGGCAGACCCAATCACTTCTTTTGTATAGCTTCCTCATCGGGGTCGCTTAACGCGCCACCATTTGTTACATCATTGTGATTGGCAACCACGGTGCACCTCGGGAGCAGTCGCTCTCCATTGCTTTTGTTCGGCTTCTTGTCTGCCATCTTGCAGTATACTTTCTCCCATGTCTGTTTCTGCCCTGTTACATGAATTCCTTTCATGCTCGGGTGCACCTGACGTGTGGGATTCTGTGGCATTTTCGGGCTTTTTCCTACGCCCCAGCGGAATCCTGCTCTCGAAGTTTTATCTACGCCCGCCCACCCGCAAGTAACGCAAACCGTTGGGCTGTGAGTAAAGTGGTATGAAAAATAAATACAAAAAACCACAAACCGACATCCAGCCGTGGACTTGGCACAGGGCATGGGGAATTACTTTGCCAATTCCAAGAACTCGAGATGGCGAAAAACTTTTGGCTGAAGGGAATATCTCGCTAAAACAAGCCGTCACTTGGATTATATTTGCATCAGCCATTTACACACTTTTAACCACTTCTCCATCATTAATCAAGAATCTTGCAACTATTTCCCTGTCAAGCATCTTGATATTAATTGGCAGCAGTTTTCTGGCTGGTTTACTTTCTCCCATTGGCTTTGTTTTACTTACGGCGTTTATTCATGGTGTTTCCAAGTTGTTTGGAAGCAAGGGAGTTTGGCAGAACTTTTTTATTGTTTACATTGCCTACAATGCCCCAATCATGATTCTATTTGGAATTGCTGTGTTTATTTATCAAGTTTTTTCCCTAAAATTCGCCCTTTTTCTTGGACCGCTGTTATCATTTTATTGGTTACTCGTTATTGGTCCAGTGACAATAAAGGTTAATTATCGTTTTCAGTGGCTGAGTGCTTTTCTGATAAACTTCTTTGCAATGGCAATCTTTTTCTTTTCTGTTGTGGGTTTATACATTGTTTTCAACCCAAGCATACTTCAAAGGTAATCCCCACAGCCCAACACCGCGTTCTAAGAAACAAAATCCTCTTGTTCACAAGAGAAAATCTGTTAGCAAGTTAACTAAAAATAAGCGTCGCACCAATTTTCAAAAACGACGCCGTTTCTCTATCCTCTTTTGTCAAGGGCAGACCCGAACGCTTCTTAAACAGCATAGCTTTCTAATCGGGGTCGTTTACAACAATTTTCCTGTTTCATCCTTCGACCTTGCTCAGGGCAAGCTTTATATTTCAACATGCGGCTAAGCAAACCTGACAGGTTTTATCAAGCAACTTTTTTATTAAACTTCATTGAATGAAAAAGGAGTCTGATGATTCTGGTTCTATGGAAACCTGTCAGGTCTTTATTAAGATAGCGGTCCCGTCCGTTCATAAAAAATATCCATAATAATTTGAGTCAACTTTTTAGAGTCATGCCGCCAAGGATGGGCTTCTTCGGTCAAGTTGGCTGTATAAGTTCTTGCATCTTCCAAGATTTTTTCATCTGCAATCACAAAACGAGAATCGGGAGATAATGTTCCGTTGTAATTATCATTACATAAAATCACATCGAATAAATCTTCGCCGACATGGTCTTGCAAAGCGCGGATGTGGTCATAGCATGTGAATGAATCTGTTTCACCAGATTGGGTGGCGATGTTGCAAACATAAATTTTCACAGCACGGCTGGCATGCATACTGGATAACAAATCATTCACCAAAAGATTTGGCAAAATGCTAGTGTATAAACTGCCTGGTCCAACTACGATAATGTCAGCACTTAATAACTCTTTTATCACAGGCGGAAAAGCAGGTGCATTATCTGGTTCTAGCCAAACTCTTTTTACCCGTCCAGACATGGCAGGGATTTTGCTCTCTCCTTCTATCCGTACTTCATTTGAAGAAAACGGTAATTGCATACTCGCTACCAACTTCACATCATTTAATGTAGATGGAAGCACTTGTCCATTTACCGAAAGCACACGCCCTGATTCAACAACAGCGGTTTCAAAACTACCTGTAATGTCTGCCAATGCTGTGATAAATAAATTCCCAAACGAATGTCCTTCTAATTCTTGTGCACCACTAAAACGATATTGAAATAATTGCGTCAATCTATCTTCATCATTGGATAATGCCGCTAAACAATTACGAATATCACCAGGCGGTAAAATCCCAAAACTTTCGCGCAAACGTCCAGAAGAACCGCCATCATCTGCAACTGTGACGACTGCTGTCAGATTCGATGTTTGTGTTTTTAATCCGCGTAACAATGTAGCCAGTCCATGCCCGCCACCAATGGCAACAATTCTAGGTCCGCGTTTGCGGCGTTGATAATCTGTGAGTGTATCTACTAAATCATAGCCAGGGCGAATGAATGGACGAAGTAATGAACGATTCAATTGCAAAATTCCATACACCACAAGCCAAATCCCAAGTCCACCAAAAATGATGGCACGCAAGATTCTTGGTAAAAATCGCAAAGATAAATAATAAAGAATCGTGAGTAAAGTTTCATTGGTCGTATCAGTTCGATACAAATCAATCAAAATTACAGCAATGCCTAGCCCTAATAATGTAATCCCAAACAAAACTAACGCAAACCAACGTTTGATTTTCAAACCAGGTCTAAGCCAGCGGGCGATACTGCGAAAAATTGAGAGCAAGTTTTTCATTCATAAGATAATAGCAGTGTTAAAGAGGTAAGTCAATTGAAGTTTATAAAAATGACCGCCGACCATAGACCGCGGTCAGCCGTCGGCGGTCAAATATTCATTACGGTATAATTGCGCCCATGCCCACAATCGTAGCAGTTGATATCGGCGGCACACACATGCGTGCCGCTTCTTACTCACCAGATGATGTAAAACCAATTAAATACCAAAGGATACGCACACTTGCTTCTGAGCCAGGTGGATTTGAACGCCTCACTGGCGTGATTGAAGCGGTTTTGCCGCTAGGGGAATCTGTTGCTGGCATTGGAATTGGGTCGCCTGGTCCGTTAGACCCACACACAGGTTATTTGCTTGCGCCACCGAATAATCCGCAATTTCATAACTTTCCGCTTGGCGAAAAATTATCTAACCATTTTGGGTTGCAAACATTTTTAGATAATGATGCAAATTTAGCAGGGTTGGCGGAATATCGTTTTGGAGCAGGCAAAGGACATAGTAACGTCTTGTACTTAACAATTAGTACGGGTGTCGGTGGTGGAGTCATCTTGGCTGATAAATTATTACAAGGTCATCATGGGCTGGCGGCAGAGTTAGGTCATATCATTGTTGACCCAAATGGTCCACTTTGTCCTTGTGGATTTGCGGGTCACTTAGAAGCATATTCATCAGGACCTGCTATCGCGAAGTATGTGCTTGGGGAATTAGGATCAGGCACCAAGTCAGTGTTGAAGCGGGATGTTAATCTAAGTGCGAAAGAAATTGCAGAAGCCGCACATCAAGGCGATGAACTTGCCATCAAAGCCTATCAACGTGCGGGAGAGTATTTAGGCATTGGTGTTGCAACCATGCTTCATTCATTTGACCCATCCATTGTTATTTTTGGTGGAGGCGTTTCACAAGTTGGAAATTTATTATTTGATTCGTTTCATGTAAGTTTGAAAAAACGTGTGTTTCATCCGCGTTATTTGGAAGATTTGGTAATTACCACAGCACAATTAGGCGACGATGCAGGTTTGCTCGGCGCGCGTGCTTTGGCTGAAATGAAGTTAGGTTTGTAAAATTTAATTCACCAGAGATGAACAAAGATGAACGGAGTTTAATATCTATGTTTATCTCCGTTTATCTCTGGTTCAACAAGGAGAATGTATGACCAAGTTTAAGAACGTAGGACCGAAAGCCCACGCCATGATTGAACGTGATAAGAAAGTGATTTCACCTTCTTATCCGCGAGATTATCCGTTTGTGATGGATTATGGCAAAGGTTCAGAAGTGTGGGATGTAGATGGAAATCGCTATTTAGATTTTATGGGTGGCATTGCAGTTGTTTCAACAGGCTATTCACATCCGCAAGTGGTGAAAGCGATTCAAGAACAAGCAGAAAAATTTATTCACATTTCATCTGATTTTTATCATGAAAATTGGGTGGCACTTGGCGAAAAATTAAATGAGATTGCACCTTTCAAAGAAGATGCGCTTTCATTTATGACAAATTCAGGTACTGAAGCCGTGGAAGCGGCAATTAAACTTGCACGCTATAAAACGAAACGTGCAAACTTTATCGGTTTCACAGGTGCATTTCATGGCAGAACCATGGGTGCCGTAACTTTTACTGCTAGCAAAGCAAAATATAAAAATGGATTTTATCCTTTGATGAATGGTGTCACCCATGCGCCATTTCCAAATCCATATCGCCCAATTCTTGAAAGAAGAAAAGGTGAAGATTACGGCGAAGCCGTTGTTCGTTATATTGAAGAAGAAATTTTGGCACAAACATTGCCGCCCAATGAAGTGGCTGGTATTTTGGTTGAGACCATTCAAGGCGAAGGTGGTTATATCGTTCCACCTGATGGGTTTTACCCAGCCTTACGAAAATTATGTGATAAACATGGCATCTTAATGATTCTTGATGAAGTGCAATCTGGCATGGGGCGCACCGGAAAATGGTGGGCTATTGAACATTTCGGTGTTGAGCCAGATATTATTACTTCTGCAAAAGGAATTGCATCAGGTATGCCTTTAGGTGCTTGTATCGCGCGAAAATCTGTAATGACTTGGGAAAACGGCACGCATGGAAATACTTATGGCGGTAATCCCATTTCATGTGCGGCTTCGTTAGCAACCATTGATTTGATTCAAAAACAATATATGCAAAATGCAAAAGAAGTTGGCGAATACGCAATGGATGCTTTGGAAGAAATTAAAGCGCGTCATCCTGTTATTGGAGAAGTACGTGGCAAAGGCTTGATGATTGGCGTGGAGTTGGTCAAAGATCGAGAGACCAAAGAACCTGCTAAAGAATTAACGCATCGTTTAACTGACCTTGCATTTGAACGTGGACTACTGACTCTTTCTTGCGGACAGAGTGTGATTCGCATTGCCCCACCACTTTCTATTAGCAAAAGTGAAATTGATGAAGGCTTACGAATTTTTGAAGATGCACTAACTGCGGCGGAAAAGGGAAGTTAGTGAGTAGTGAATAGATAATAGCGAATAGTAATTGGTAATTGAAAAGACCTCTGAGTATTTTCTCAAAGGTCTTTTGTTTTAGTTTTCTACCTGGTTATCATCGCCAATCACAATATTTGAACCTGAGACGTTGCCATGAATATTGATGATATTCCCACCTGATGGCTTCGGATTTGATTTTCTTTTCTTTGGTGCTGGCTTTTTGATTGTAGGTGCTGGCGCGCCATCCACAGATAATGGATTGGCATTCACTTGACTCGCACGAAGATTTAAACTTTTGATTAATCGTTCCATGCCGTTTTCGGCGAACAAATCTACTGCTTGGTAGGATTTTAATTTATAGGGCAGGTCACATGCTTCAAGGCGGGCTGGGATTAAGAAAATGCGTCCTTCAGGCATCTCAAGTGCCAGGTCAAGCGCGAGGCGGATTTCTTTCTGCACATAACCTTCTTTGGTGACAGACTTCTTAGAAAGGCAGAGCAAAATCACATCGGCTTCATCTAAGCCTTTGTGAATTTCATAGTTCCAATCTTGCCCGGGCAACAGTTTTTCTTGGTCATACCACGGGTCCGCACCAAGAGATAACAAATGCTTGTAAATTTTTTGCACTTGCTCTCTATCGCCTGAAGAGTAAGAAATAAATATTTTGAGAGGATTGTTTGGCATAGTGAGATTATAAAATAAAAAGGCGACTTTATTCAAAGCCGCCTTTTTTGTTTAACGCAGTTTTTCTGAATTGAAGTAAGTGTTTACTGATTCAGTTTTTATTAGCACTGCACGAACGGCTACACGGCTTGAATATGAATCTGTGGTTTCGTTGTAATTTTTACAAGTAATAAGTGTTAACCACGCTTCCTCTTCATGTTCGAAGACAGTTGTATTATTTGGGCTGATTGTTCGATTTTGACGAACTTCATAAGTATATTTTGTGCCATAGGCATAGACGATGATTTTGTCTCCCCAAGATAGTTTTCCAAGTTGTGCAAACGGACCATCTGTGCCATCAGCCAATGTGACATGGCTTGTAAGAACGCTGTTCCCTTGCCAGCTGGGGAATGCGGTGCCTTCTAACCAACCTGCTTGTTGCACAAGCCATGAAACATCCCAATCACCATCTATTAGTGGAACACCTGTGACTGGTATGCTCACCTTTAGGCTTGGAATTTCAAGCCAAACACTGGTATCGGTATATGCTTTTTCTTTTGGTTGTTCTGGCACACGAGTTATTCTGTTTGGTGTAAACCCTGTGGGTGGAATGGTAGAAGGTAAATCTACAATTGGTGTTATGCCTGCAGGTGGATTAATGATGACGCTATCCGAAACGCCATACACGTTAACTGGGTCGAGTGGGTCGTACCAACGTTCAGTTGCAGTGACGTTATGTGCGGAAAGTTGAACTGGCAAGCCGTTTAGTTGTGGGTCAATTGGTAGAGATGTCCACGCTACTGAGGCTTCATTTACAGCAGGTGTTCCAAGTAAAATAGCATTGAATGTAATGGTAGAGGTTGCTCCAAGCGGGAACACACCCCATTCAAATATTAAATCAGTGGTGGTATTACCTGGATTACAGTAGGTTGCGGCAGGAGTATCTGGTGCTAAGCCAGCAGTATAAGTTACAGAGCATTGAACATATTCAAGCGTTGCAGGTAAAAAGTCAGAGACGATTACATCAAATGCATCGGTTTGACTGGCTGGTGTTGTGTGGTCAATAAACAATGTGAATTGCACAGGCGTGCCTAATGGAACATTGTTTACAGGTGTAGCACTTTTGTCAATTTCTAGGTCTGGTTCAATAATTTCCACATCAGGGGCAGATGTGGTGAATGAGCCACCTGTCCATGCCCAAGTGACACTATTGTTTAATTGTAGCCCGCTTTGATTTTCAATCACATCTAAAACAATAGCACGGTACTGAATTACTATTTGTTGAGATGGCGCAATAGCCGTGATGGGTGTGGGCAAAGTAAATACAACTTGCCTGCCATCATCAGCAGGGTTAACTGAAGTACCAACTGCTGGGCTAACTGCTGGCGGACAGACGGTAGCAGTTTGGTCTACACCCATCACAAACACAGATAAACAATCTACAAAGGCTAAGCCTCTTTCCATTTGGTCTGTCACAGTAGTGTTATTGAAGGTCGTTCCATTTGGAAGGTCAATCACAATTTCGTAGGTGATGATTTCGCCAATGGTGACATCATTTCCAGCAGTGTGCACTTCGCTTGAGTCAATAATTGTTTTGACGAGACCCGGGTTTGCAATAAAGCCAAAATCTACAGTTGGGTTAGCAGTAGTTCCATTTGCATGTGTAATAGCATTGTTTGAAGCCGCGCCAGCATTGCCGGGTGTTAAGGTTACGATTCCACTTGAAACAGTTCCACTGCCTGTGCCAATGCCGTTGTCGTTATTATCTATATTGCCATCGGGGTCAGTGGTATCTGCATTATTGGCAGTATCAACTGTGCTGGTATATCCAACGGGTGGGGTAACGCGCACAATATAATCACCAGCCGGTAAGCCACTAAACAAATACGTTCCACCTGCGCCAGTGGTTATGCCACCGGGTGCATCATCGGCTGTGCCAAGGATACCATCTGGTCCAACATTAATTTCAGTGCCATTGCTTGAAAATAGTTGAACGGTTGCACCTGAAAGAGGTGTATCACCTGCGTTATAAGTGCCATCTGCATTGACATCAATAAATACAATGTCGCCGAGCGTTTGACGATAGAAGCCGAAATCTACCGTGAGGTTGCTTTGATTATTGACCGCTTCGCCGGGGGGGTTAGGTGATTCTATATCGGTTTCATTTATCGGCTCTGACGGCGTTACGTCTAAAGTGATTGCACGACTAATGACTGCTCCATTAAATGCGCCACTGGTTGCTCGTGTGCCATTATCATCACTATCTACATTATTATCTGGGTCAGGGGCGAGGGTTTCGTTGATTGCGCCAGTTGCATCCAGTGTAGTACCACTGCTCCAGTAACCAGCAAGCGGTCCGCCAGTCAGAAATTGAGAGGCGGGGATGACGACTACATAATCGCCTGCGGGTAAATTATCAAAACGATAATAGCCACCATTTGTAGTTGTATCTGTGGCAATAACAGCACCAGTTGGGTTGCCACCTGCATCGGCGGCATAAAGTTGTACGGTTACGCCATTCACGCCAGCCTCAGTACCAAAATCAATTTGACTATTATTGTTTGTATCAAACCAAACGCGGTTGCCTAAACTATAAACTGGGGTGATAAATCCAAAGTCAACGGTTGGGTCGGTGGTAGTTCCGTTTGCATTGTTGACAGTAATATTTGCGGCAACTTCGCCTGCTTCCATTGTTAATATGCCACTGCTTACTGTGCCTGTGGATGTGCCAATGCCGTTATCATCATTATCAACATTTGAGTCGGGGTCATTTGTGCCAGCAGTATCTATGGTGCTGGAAATTAATCCATTAGGTGGTGTAACGCGGACAATGTAATTGCCTTCTGGTAAACCATTGAATCCGTAATTACCATTTACGTCAGAATACATACCGCCTGTGCCATCATCCGCAGTACCTGAAATGCCATCGGGTCCCCAGCTATCATCTTCGGTGCCTGGTATGCCGTCTGCGCCTGTGATGATTTCGGTAGTTCCGTTTTCAGCATATAACTGTACGAGTGCATTGAAGAGGGGTGCATCTGTACCTGCGTTATAAAAGCCGTTGGTGTTTACGTCTGTATAAATTAAGTTACCAAAACCAACTTGATAAAAGCCAAAGTCAACAGTCATATTGGCGCGGGTATCGTCTGTGCCTTGTCCGCTGGTTTCAAGGTCAGTTTCACCAGTAGGTTCGCTATTGCCGGGCCCAAGTGTTACTGCGGCGGCGGCAACATAGTTAATGGTGTTGCCTGTGAATGTGGTCATGCCATTGTCATCACTATCTACATCATTATCTGGGTCATTTGCAGTAGAGTCACTAATGCTTCCATTGGCGGCAATAGATGTGCCACTGCTCCAATAGCCTGAAAGTGGGTCGGCTGGAACATTATCGCCTCCGCCGGTGTTGCGGAAGTTATCCGCGGCAATGACGACAACATAATTACCAGCAGGTAGCCCATCAAATCGGTAGTGACCGTTTGAATCGGTGGTATCAAAAGCAAGGAATGTATCGCCTGCATCAAAAACGCCGTTGCCATTATCTATGTATAGTTCAACGCGCACGCCACTAATACCTTGTTCGCCGGAGTCAATTGCGCTATTGTTGTTGGTATCGTACCAAACGCGATTGCCGAGGCTATAGCCAAGCACAAAACCAAAATCTACAGATGGGTCACTTGTTGTGCCATTAGCATTATTTACGGTGATATTCGCACCACTTTCGCCTGGGGTTAAGGTAAGCACACCACTGGTTACTTGACCTCCATTTGTACCTATACCATTATCGTTATTATCTGTGTTTACATCTGGGTTTAACGTATCGGCATTGTCCGCAGTATCTACGGTGCTGGTGTATTGTGAAGGTGGTGTTACTCGAATTACATAATCACCTTGTGGTAAACCACTAAATAAGTACAAGCCTGTTCCATCAGTAATAATGCCGCCTGTGCCATCATCGGCAGTGCCTGATATGCCATCAGGTCCCCAACCATCATCTGCTGTGCCGGGAATGCCATCTGCACCAGTAATAATTTCCACAACAGAGGAACCATCACTATTGCTGGCATAAATTTGCACTAATGCACCTGCAAACGGGGTGTCTCCTGCGTTAAACGCGCCACTATTGTCATTGTCAACAAAAATTAAATCGCCGATTTCTGCTTTGTAGAAACCAAAGTCAACAGTCATGTTGGCGCGGTTATCTACATTCCCTTGCCCGCTAGGGGAGAGGTCTGTTTCGCCAGTCGGTTCGGTACTACCAGGCCCTAAAGTTACGGCATTTGAAGCGACGTAATTTAATATATTACTTGTAAGGTTACTAATACCATTATCATCGCTATCATCTACATCTATATCAGGGTCATTAGCAGTTGCATCACTAATCACGCCTGTACTACTAATACTTGTTTGACTACTCCAATATCCTGCCAGCGGGTCACCTGGTACAGTATCACCAGCACCTGTATTGCGGAAGTTATCTGCCGGTAGGACAACAATATAATTGCCGGGCGGGAGATTATCGAAGCGGTAATATCCGCCACTAGCTGTAGTGTCAAACTCAAGGAAAGTGTCACCTGCGCCAAAAACACCATCCCCATTATCTTGATATAGTTCGACACGTACACCATCAATGCCAACTTCGGTGCCAAAGTCAATGACACCGTTATTGTTTGTGTCAAACCAAACACGATTTCCTAAACTATAGGTAAGTGGCGGCGTGGAAAAACCAAAGTCGTAGGTATGATTATTTTGCCCGGCGGTTCCAGTAGTGACTGGGATGACTGCATGATTTCCACTTGGTGTGCCATCTGAATCTCGTTGGTCAGCGCTTCCTTGATTTGCAGGAGATAGATTCAACCCTGCAAGTGGTGCTTGTTGACTTCCACCTGTGATATTTGGAATACGAATTTCGTAGTTTGAATTTGGTTGCAAAGCAGTAATGCCATAAATATGATTGGTAGTAGAAGTGCCTGCTGGGCTAGAACTAAAGAAATAATTTCCGTTTGCATCTGTAATTGCGGTGGCAATTAATATCCCTCCCTGATAGAGTTCAACAGTAACTCCAGCCAATGGTGTTTCACCAGGGTCTTGAATACCATTATTGTCAGTTTCAGACCAGACTCGATTGCCAAGTTCAATGGGTGCTTCGTAACAAAAGCCTTCAACATCTCCAATGCCAATGGCTTTACCAAATGTAGTTGGTCCTCCGCCAAAGTCTTGTGGGAAAATTTCATAAGCGCGATTGCGTGTGCCGTTAACATTACTAAACCAAGCAATGCCGCCTGAGCGAATGGCGAATGGGTCAAATACAGACACAGCGATTTCATCTGTGCCGGGAATTAGAACTAAGCCACCAACGGTTACTTCATGATGTGTGCCACCGCCAACTGTTGTGCTGACTGTATACATATCTTGCCAATAGTATTCACCATTGCCAGGTCCCTGCCCACCACCAGCACCACCTGTTGTGATACCACCGCAAGAGGCGTTGTTTTCAAGTGTATATACTCCTGCTGTGAGGCATATCCGCAACATATCACTAGCGGCTACACCTTCATATAAACTAGCAGGGTTTGTGGGGATATTAACCGTAACTGCAGAATATCCTGTGTCTTTATTATAAAGTGTGACATTATTACCCCATGGATTTGAAGTAGCATAATTTGCATTACCTGCTTGGTGACCTAGACGGTCCATCAATGCAATAATGATGCTCCCATTGGTATCAAACTCAATATCTGAAAAAATTGGTTGCGGATAAATAATTTGTTTATCGAATGCTAAATCAGCAGACCCTGCACATGGATTCGTGCAAAGAGAAGTCATCGTTGGAGACCAAGGACGCCATTCGGCTGGATAACCACCATCAGGGTTGCTAACATTGCCACGTGGGTAATCTAGTGGAAATTCATAAACCAAAGAAAAAGTGCTAGGTGTAGTTTCACTTGTTCTAATGATATAAGCATATAAATCATCTACATCTTGTGTACTTTCTGCAGAGCAAACTACACCAACATACACATCCCCTCGATGAATTTCCACTGCCCATGGGCGTATATCACTTGCAGGACAAGATGTAGCACCAGCAGGTAATGAAATTGGAACCGTATGTGTTAGGGTAGCGGATGCAATATCAACTGCATATAATGTTTGATTTGCGAGGTTTACAAACCATAATTCATCATCAGATGAGCCAACTTCCATATCCCCAATTGCAGATTTTCCGACCGCGTCCCAACCAGCGGGGTCAGTATTTGGAGCAGTAGAAGTACCTGATAACCCTCTAGCGGCGTTACTTGGTAAGGTGCCTACTGGAATACCAAGAGTTGTAATGTCTAAATAGTTAGAAACAGATACTAAAGACCCAGTTGCAGGGTCTACTTCAATTGCATAAATACCGCCAGCACCTAACGGACCTAAACCAGAATGTCTTTTAGCCAATGCGCTAGAAAACACAGTAGCAGTAGAACGTTGATAACCTAAACCCCAAGTTGCGCCAATTTGAGCATAAGAGGCTAAAGGTTGTTCAATGGTTACATCGTAACGCCCATAAGCATCATACGGAATGGAGACAAGTGCTGTTTCACCTGCTACAGTACCTGCTACTAACGGGTCACCATTTTTATAGCAAGGCATTAAAATAAATGGGTTGTTCTGACAGTAATCTGTTGGAATAGATAAGCCGAGGTCAACCCCTGCGGCTGGGCTAATTACAAATTGAACAGTAGTGCCAGAATCGACACCATAGGCACCGGGTTCTAACCCAGCTGGAATATTTGTAAATTCAATTCGCACAGCAGTGCCATTCGGAATACTTAATGAGTAATTTCCAGATGCATCTGTTGTGTCAGTATCTACTACTGCACCTGCTGCATCATAAGCAGTGACCAATACATTACCCACTGGCAAATCACCTGAACCACGAGTACCATTGTCGTTATAGTCTGTGAACACTTTGCCGGTTACAGTGTTAGGGTCGGCACTGGTAAACACTAATTTGGATTGATTATATGTGCCAAGTGCATTTCCACTTCTCGTATCACAAACAGATAATGTCCAAGTTCCTAGTGCATCCTCACCTTTGAAAGCGCTTAATAGTTCATGCGGTTTGGCTATGCGGTCTAATTCAAAAATTGGAGCAGCAATTGAATCGTTATCGTTATCATAAATAGAATTAGGAGATGTATCATCTAACAGCAAGTCATAATTATCAAAATCATCGGGGCTAGCAACGGTTGGAGACCCAAACCCACTGCCGGGAATCAAAACCACAGTCGTTCCTGAAGGGGAAGTAAGCGTAACCCGCACATCACTGCGGCGAGTATGTGTAATGTTTAAACCAACATTAACATCAGCAATAATTAAACTAGAACCTACAACAAAAGTCCGCGTTAATGGTGCGGCACAATTATTATCTGCAATTGAACCTGCTATTGCATTACTAAAGGTTGTAGATAACGCTTGGGCAGAGAACGGTGCCCCCATCAAGTTCAGAATCAAAACCCCAAAAACGAACATAGAAAATAATCGATGAATTGCTTTCATGTTAACCTGTATAGACGTGCTATTGTTTCAATATATTAATAATTTATGAAAGTATACACCCATTGGGTATATTTTCTAAGGTTTTTTTGCTTAATCTATCGCAAGTGCAAATTTAGCACATCACTTTTAAGATGGTCTCCACTTCAATGCTTGCTACTCTACAATACGATTGAAAACCGCTTCTCTCTACCAGATGCTTGGTTACTACTCGTCAGTTTTTTTCTCACTCTAAACATCTTTGGGGGTGATGACAAAAATAATGGGTTAACATTTTCTTAGCCACACAGAACACTGAGTTCACGGAGAAAATAAGAGGAAATCTCTGTGGTTAATTCTTTTTCTTTACCCTTGAAATTAGCCACTCCCCATCTTAGTCGCTCATTGACAAATTTCTAGCCGTTAGGGTATATTGTCATAACATTATAACATTTACGGACTTAGGACTTATAATTAAATGAAGAAAACCAAAATTCGAGCGGCGGCCGTGCAGTTTGCAGTAATAGCAGATGTTTCTGCTAACCTACTCACCTGCTTAAGAATGATTGATGAAGCGGCAAAGCACAAACCTGATGTGATGGTTTTACCTGAGTTTGTGAATCATATTGCTTGGTATGAAAATGCAGAGCATTGTTATCGTGTGGCGGTTTCATTAGATGATGAGTTTATTCAAGGCATTGCAAACAAAGCCAAAGAGCATAATTGTTATATAAAAATCAATGTGACATTGAAACGAGAAAACGGAAAAGTTTCAGGCACAAATATTTTATTTGACCAAGCGGGGGATATTGTCGGAGTCAATGACAAGCAAATTTTGATGGGCAATGAAAATAACTTTTTAGAAAAAGCAACTGAAATCGCACCAATTCTTTCTACAGACATCGGTGATGTAGGTATGTATGCTTGCATGGATGGAGTCATTCCAGAAGTAGCAAGGGCATTGGCAGTGCGCCGCCCACAGATATTGTTGAACAGTTTGAATTCATTCGCACATGATGAAGCTTCATTACATATTCCTGTCCGTGCGGCGGAGAATAAAGTATATGTAGTGGCGGCAAATAAAGTTGGTTCACTTGTGCCAGAAGAAATGCGCGAAGCAGTTGCGGCGAAATTAAAAATTGACCCAAGTTTTCTTGAAGGTGCAGGTGAAAGTCAGATTGTGGCACCTGATGGAAAGGTGTTAGCCAAAGCACCGAAAAAAGGCGAAGCAGTTGTGTTTGCAGATATAGAAGTTGATTTTGCAGATAACAAACTCAGACCCGATGGCACGGATATTTTCACATCTCGCCGACCTGAATTATATAAACCGATTGGTAATGCTCCAAAAGATAATAAGAAAAAAGTTGGGGCTGAGAATCTGTTGGTTGGCGTGATACAGGTTTCAGGCGCCGTCCTGAGCGAGTCGAAGGGTCAAGGAAAAGAAGCGATTGATGAAGCGAAGAAATATGTCGCAGAAGCGGAATCAAATCAAGTGAAATTAATCGTTTTGCCAGAGTTATTTCATCTTAAAGAAAATGATAATGAAATGATTCGAGCGTTGCAATCTGTGATGAAAGATTCCTTAGTTGTTACTTCAATTGTTGAAGATAACCAACATGTAGGCGTGATGTTTAACAAAAATCAAATTTTGTTGAAGCAACCACAATTACATTATTCCGAAAGACATGCTTGGTCAAAGTTAGGAAATGAATTAAATATTTTTGATACAGAGTGGGGACGTGTTGCAATTATTGTGGGAAATGATTCTATCTATCCTGAAACATTTCGTTTGGCGGCATTGCAAGATGCTGAAGTGGTGTGTGTGCCAACGATGATTTTGGAAACATGGGAAACGGAATTTGGTTTCAAAGAACGTGCCGCAGAAAATAGAATGAATTTGATTGTTGCCAGCAAAAAAGATTCTGGCATCTATGCCATCACTGAAGATTTTACATTGTGGACGGAATGGAAAAATCGGCCGTTTGATGGAAATATCAATGTTCCCGTTGTGACGATGGCACATGATGGTTTAACAACAGCAGTGATTCATCCAGCAGCTTCAGTTAATAAAATGGTTTCGCATCGCACCGATGTGTTGAATGGCAGACCGTGGGAACTTGCAAGTCCAATAGTTTCGTGATTGCTGACCGCAGACCATTGACGGCGGACTGCTTGAAACGGTCCGCGGTCTGTCGTCCGCGGTCGTAATGAAAGAACAAAATGAAAAGAGGAATCCACCATGAGCGATACAACTCAACAACTTGCAGATGTACTTGATTCACGTAAGCCAGTGGATAACACGGAAAATTTTAATTACCTATTAAATGTGCGCGAGCAAGCATGGGAATATATCAATTCAAATTTAAGTTTGAAACGTGATTTGAAATGTCAGGATATTGAAAACATTCCTGATTTGCAAGGCAACACCGTTGGCACAATGTTCACTTACACAGGTGATAAAAGTCCAGTGGATTGGATTGTACGTTCATGGATTGGTAAACCTGAAACTGGATTTACAAATATTCATTTAACTTGTTGGTTGAATGATGAAATTGACGCGCCTCATCTTGGATTTGCACTTGGTACTGCACCTGATGTTTTTTGCTACGTTGATTTTCTTCCACGTTATGATGCACCTGCTAGTTTTGAACATCTTAACCAATATCATGAGCAAATGAATCAAGCATGGATTACTCTAAAAAGAAATCCTGCTTACAAAGTTTTCAATCCGATTCATTTATATACTCGTAGTACATTATCTCCAATTGCAATTTGCGGATTGTTACCATTTGAAGATTTCAAATCCGCAGTGGAGCCTGTGATGATGGAATACGTCAAGAAGTGGGTGGAGATTGTAAAAAATGCGAAACCAATTCCGCAAGAAAAGCGTGCTGCATTAAAAGCACGCGATGAACTTGTGCGTAGAACGATTGTTGAAAAAGACCCTGCCAATGTTTTAGCAGACCGTATGTTGGGAATTCCGATGCGTGAAAGATTGGTGCGGATTTTACATGCAGGGGAAAGAGAGTAAGAACGACGGCAGACCATAGACCGCAGACCGCGAACGAAAACGGTCAGCTGTCAGCGGTCGGTGGTCGAATCTTTCAAACAAAGCCATGATTCAAAGCTTTCCCATCCTCATCATCGGTGCCGGACCTGTTGGGCTTTCGCTTGCGCTGGCGCTTGCACGAGCAGGGATTCATGCTGAGGTCTTTGAAGCGGATGAAGAATTAAATACACAAATTCGTGCGAGTACATTTCACCCGAAAACTTTAGAATTGTTTGAAGAATGGGGTGTGGTGGATGATGTCATCAAGCATGGATATAAAGTTGACAAATTGCAATATTGGGAAAGAGAATCAAGAACTATTATTGCGGACTTTGATTATCAAGTCATTGCGAAGGATACAAAATATCCGTATCGCTTGCAATGCCCACAACATATTGCAACACGAGTATTGAAGCCAGCAGTGGAGTCGACTGAGTTTGGCAAAGTTCACATGGGACATAAATTGATTGACTTTGTAGATTGTGGAACACACGTCACTGCTAGATTTGAAACG
>JAEURH010000077.1:13989-17950 GCA_016789365.1 Anaerolineales bacterium | reverse complement strand
CTCACGGGTCACCTAGGGTTCGAATCCCTCCCTCTCCGCTGAAAACATACACAATTTTGGTGTATGTTTTTTGTCACCTTGCGCCTCCATTGAGGAGATGATATTCGAATCCCTCCCTCTCCGCACTAACCTCGGAGGTCTTAACTTAAAGACCTCCGAGGTTTTATTAATGGTAAGATTCATAAAATGAAACTAAACCTCGCACTGGCACAAATCAATACCAAGCTCGGAGATGTCGAGGCGAACCTTGATAAGCATCTCGAATACATCAAACAGGCGAAATCTGAAAAAACGGATTTGCTGGTTTTTCCAGAACTTTCGCTTACAGGTTATGTGCTACAAGATTTAGTCGCATCTGCCGCACACAAACCAGTGGACGATGACCCGATTTTCAAACATTTGCTCAACGCTTCAAAAGATATTGATTTAGTGGTTGGCTTTGTAGATGAAGATTCCCGTCATCGTTTTTTTATTGCTTCGGCGTATCTTTCGGGCGGAAAAACAATTCACGTTCATCATAAAGTATATTTGCCGACGTATGGTTTATTTGATGAAGGTCGCTTCTTTGCGTGGGGCGACAGGGTTCGTGCTTTCGACACACGCTTCGGGCGGATGGGGATGTTGATATGTGAAGATTTTTGGCACGCTTCGCCTCCGTACTTATTATGGCTCGATGGCGCGGATATTATGATTTTCTCCTCGGCATCGCCTGGGCGTGGACTGAACGATAAAGAAAAACTTGAGTCTGCGCGTTGGGTAGAACGTGTCACCAAAGCCTACGCCAGTATGTTCACTTCATTTGTTGCCCATTCAAACCGAGTTGGATATGAAGATGGTTTGCATTTTTGGGGTGGCGCAACTGTCTTTGACCCAAATGGTGAAGAAATTGCTCACGGACCTTATAACGAAGAAGCCATTACATATTCACAATTAGATTTGAATCAACTCCGCCGTACACGTGCGCGTCTGCCTTTGTTGCGTGATGAACGAACGAATTTAACTGTGGCTGAATTGCAAAGAATATTACAAAAATGATTGATACAAACTTAACCATTAACACCGACCTTGCTCGTGAAATTTTAACTGGCTTTGTTAGAACTGAAGTCACTCGTACGGGTTTATCTCGCGCAGTGATTGGTTTATCAGGTGGAATTGATTCGGCATTGTCGTGTATCTTAGCAGTAGAAGCATTAGGAAAAGAAAATGTTTTGGCTGTGCGAATGCCTTATAAAGCCTCTAGCAAAGATTCGCTTGACCATGCGCAATTATTGATTGATCAACTTGGGATTCCATACAAAACGATTGAAATTACAGATATGGTTGAACCACTGTTCAAACTTGATTCTGAAATATCAAATATGCGTAAAGGTAATATCATGGCGCGTGAACGCATGATTGTGTTATATGACCAAAGTGAAGTTTTCAAGGGTTTAGTAATTGGAACAAGTAATAAGACAGAAATTTTATTAGGCTATAGCACGTTATATGGTGACTCGGCTAGTGCGATGAATCCAATCGGTGATTTGTATAAAACACAAGTGCGTCAGCTTTCTCGAGCGATGAATATCCCTGCGCCAATTGTTGACAAAGCCCCATCAGCCGACTTGTGGGCAGACCAAACCGATGAAAAAGAATTAGGCTTCACTTACGAAGAAGTAGATAAATTGTTATATCTTTTGATTGACCAAAGATATAGTCCGCAAGAAGTGATAGAAGCAGGCTTTGAAGAAAAATTTGTGCAAGGCGTTGTCAATCGTGTGAGACGTTTTCAATTCAAAAGAATGCAACCGCCAATTGCAAAAGTCAGCAATAGAACGATTGGGTATGACTTTTTATATCTCCGAGATTGGGGTACATGAAATAATCGTAGGGGCGAGGTTACCTCGCCCCTGCGAATTAAACAGAATCAACTCTCCCTTAAGAAAGAAGCGAAAAATATTTAATGTTAAGAATCCCACCGTCGTTACGTCATAAAAAATTTTTCTACCTCTGGCTCGGACAACTCATCTCAATTACAGGAACCCAAATGCAAATTTGGGCATTATTTTGGCATATCAATCAACTCAATGAAAACCCGATTGCGTTGGGTGGGATTGGTGCGGCGCGCGTTTTGCCAATTATTATTTTTTCATTGATTGGTGGCGTGATGGCGGATTCGCGCGATAGGCGAAAGATTATGTTTGTGACTCAATCTATTGCCGCGTTGTTGATGTTATCTTTGGCTTTGTTCACGCAATTCGGGCAAATTACAATTTGGCACGTTTATATTGTGACAGCATTGCAAGCGACTGTAGCCGCGTTTGATGCGCCTTCGCGTCAAGCATTGATTCCAAATTTATTGCCGAAAGAAGATTTGCCAAATGGTTTTAGTATGACGTTTACTGCATTTCAAGCAGGTTCGGTGATTGGACCCGCATTATCAGGAATTGTGATTGCGTTTGCTGGGCAAGAGGCTGTCTATTACTTCAATGCGTTTTCATTCTTGGCTGTGATATTTGCTTTGTTTATGATAGGTGATGTGCCACAAACACTGGCTGAAAAACCTGTCGGGCTTGGCATTGAGTCTATTCGTGAAGGCATTCAATTTATTCTTTCAAAACAAATTATTTTTTCTTCTATGATTTTAGATTTCGTGGCTACATTTTTCGCATCTGCAAGTACGCTCATGCCCATTATTGCCAAAGATGTTTTGAAAGTGGGTGTTGAAGAATATGGTTATCTCTCTGCCGCACAAGCGTTTGGAGCAGTGTCAGTTGCATTGGTCATTTCACAAGTGAAAGAGATTCGGAAACAAGGTTTATGGCTTCTTGGCTCAGTTATATTTTTTGGTTTTGCGGCGATTCTCTTCGGCATTACAAAATCTTTTATCATTGCATGGATTTCAGTTGCCTTGATGGGTGCATCAGATGGAGTCAGTACCATTATTCGCAACACCATTCGTCAATTGCAAACACCTGATTACATTCGTGGACGCATGACGAGTGTGAATCAAATATTTTTTCAAGGTGGTCCACAACTTGGTGAAATTCGTGCAGGCGTTGTTGCTCAATTATTTGGCGCGCCTTATGCAATTGTCAGTGGTGGAATTGGTTGTATTATTGGTACGCTTGCGATTGCGTGGAAATGGAATCACTTGCCGAAATTTAATGGCGATGAGCCCATTGAAGCGGGAGCAACTTCTGCACCATCAACAGGTGCTTCGATGATTGCGAATCGTGTCCGCAAACCTTAAATTACTTTGGACGCTGATAGACGCTGAGAACGCTGATTTTTAAGATATCCGCGTATTCCGCGCTCGTCCGCGTCCAAAATTTTAGAGAGAAGGGTTTTCAATTAAATTTTTCATCTCTTTCAACACCGCCTGATGAATTTCATTAGCATCTTTGCCATAAATTGGGTTGCCAATTTGAATCGTCACGGTCACTGGTTTTTCGTTAAATAAAATCATGCCGAGCAATTGTAGTGCAGTTGCTAATTTTTCTTTTTCAACTTTTGTTTTTTTAATTTTCAACAACCAATGATTTGCATATTTTTTTGCAACTACATTTCGCACTAACACAGGCAATATCGCCGCATTAGGTGACATGCGGATAAAGACTCCCACGCTATCTGTCCAATTGGATAATGATTCAACTGCACCGGGATAAACGTCTGGGTCTGGTTCGATTTCGCCAGCGGGAAATGTCAATGCCGCGCCTCCGGACTTTAAGTGCTGGCTGACTTGCCTCACGAGCGACATTCTTTTGGCTGGGTCATCGTACACATAAAACAATTGTTTCGTTGTATTGGGTAATTCATTTAAGAATGGGCGGTCTAAGGCGATGATGTGCAAATCATTTCTATTTAATGCCGCGAACAATGCCACAGTATCGGTCATGCCGGGGTGGTTAGATAATGCTAAAAAAGCAGAATCAGGTATCCGCTCAGGGTTAATGACGCGAATATCTTTTACATATCGAAG
>JAEURH010000077.1:7725-13979 GCA_016789365.1 Anaerolineales bacterium | reverse complement strand
GAGATTCCATCCGCCTGCGACGATTCCTTGCGAGCCAACCATATCATCATATTCAATGACGTGTTTTGCAAAAGTCTCTGCAGGTTTGCGAAACATAATTCTCAAGAGTTTTGCAAGTATTGGATAATTTTTCCAACCAAATGATTCAACCAAATCATCAAGGTTGATGTTTGTCAGCGTTTCAAGTTGTTTTTGATTCATTCAGGCTCAATTGAAAAATGTAATGGATACCCTTCTAACCCTGCCGCGAAATGCGCTTTGTTGACCCGTCTCTCCGCTTCGCTTTTGGGTAATGTTTGCACATAGGCATTGCCTTTGATGTGTGCCGTCATCATAATATCTGTGGCTTTATCAATGGCGAGGAAGAAGATATTGGTTAAGACATGTACGACAAAATTCATTGGTGTGACATCATCATTATGAATGATGACGCGATACAGCGGTTCTAATTCTGTATCGGTTTCTTCAATGATTTCAATTTCGGGAATGACTTGATTCATATTTATACCGATGGTCGAGTAGAGTGAGGCGATAGCCGAAATCGTATCGAGACCATACATTTAATTTGCATATATTCCTTGTGGTCGAGTAGACACTCACAAAGTGCTCGTGTCTACTCGACCACCGAGTCTTTCTTCTTTTATTATTTACTAAGCAAATCAATCTCTTCTTGAGTCAAAACAATCTCCGCTGCTTCAAAATTCTCTTGAATATGTTGCGGATTTGTAGACATTGGAATGGTAATAATATTTGGTTGTGAAATTACCCAAGCCAATGCAATTTGAAATACGGATTTATTATGTGCTTTGGCAATGGCTTCTAAAGTTTTGTTGGAACGCATATTGCCTTTATCAAGTGGCTCATAGGCGGTGAGGAAAATATTATTTTGTTGGCAATATTCCAATACGCCGTTTTTGGCATACGAACGGTCAGATAAACTGTACGGGACTTGATTCGTAATAATAGGTGTTTCAGAAAGTTCTTGAGCTTGTTTGAGAAGTTTCAAATTGAAATTACTTACGCCAAGGTGTTTTACTTTTCCATCTCTGACTAATTTATTCAATGCCTGAAATGTATCATCATATTTACTTCCTGCTGAGGGCCAGTGGATGAGATACAAATCTATATAATTCATTTGCAATCTTCGTAAACTTTTTTCACACGAACGAAGTACATCATCGTATCTCAAATGAGATGGCATGACTTTGCTGGTGATAAATAAATTTTCTCTTTTTGCATTTGATTCACGAATTGCCTGACCAAGCAATTCTTCAGCATGACCGTCCGCATACATTTCGGCGGTGTCGAAATGGGTATAGCCAACCTCTAATGCTGACCGAAGAGCAATTTGATGAGCAGAATCAAGTTTCAGGTTAGGAGAAGAGCCGCCGCCAATTTTCCAAGTGCCGAATCCGATTTTTGGGAGAGTAATATTATTTAGGGTTTCGTATTTCATATCTGTATTTTAACCTTAATCTCATCCATATTTGTCCTTTGCGTCTGCACAATTTCTGCACAATTGAAAAGTATCTTTGGGGAAAATAAATCTAGGAGAAATTCAATGAATACCATTCAAAACTTTTGGAAAAATAAAACGCTCCGTAATTGGAGCATTGGTATAGCGGTTGTAATTCTCGTGTTTATGGCACGCGGATTTTCACCCGCCAGGGCTAGTGATTTAACTGCCCCTGTTGAAGCCGAAGTGGTGACGCTTAAAGTGGCTGAGACGATTGAAACTTCTGGCACATTGCAAGCCCAACCTTTTGCTAGCCTTGCATGGAAGACGAGTGGAGTAGTTGAGTCTGTAAATGTTGAAGTTGGTGATTTTGTGAAGGCTGGTGATATTCTCTTGACTTTGCAACCAGAAAGTACATCGGCGAGTATTGTTTCGGCTCAAGCTGACCTGATAACTGCTCAAGAAGATTTGGAAGATGTACTCGCTTCAGGCACAGGGTTGGCACAAGCCGCTATTGATTTGAAAGAGGCACAAGAAGATTATGACAAAGCCGTTAATTATTTGAAATATCTTCAAACAGACCAAAATGTTCCGCAAACTTTATACACTGCTAAATTAGTTCAAACTCGTAATGGTTGGGAATATAAATATGAATCAAAGAATTTCAAAGGACCTGCTCCGCAAGAATGGATTGTAGATGCTGAAAATGATTTGGCATTGAAGAAAGGTTTATTAGATGATGCACAACGTGAATATGATAGATTGTTAGCGGGTGAAGAATCAAATGAAGTGTTGGCGGCGAGAGCAAAAGTAGAGGCGGCACAAACAACGGTCAATTCGTTATATATCATTGCGCCATTTGATGGACAAGTTTTATCAATAGATAATCGTGTAGGCGATTCTGTTAGTGCAAATGAGCTGTCTGTTAATATAGCGAATTTGAATCAGCTGTATGTTGAAGCGCAAGTGGATGAATCAGATATTGCTAATGTCAAATTGGGCAACCAAGCCGAAATCACGTTAGATGCGTTGAGTGGTGTGATGTTCACAGGTCAGGTATCTGCTATCAATCCTGTTGGTGAATCTGTTTCGGGTTTGGTCAAATATACAGTTCGAATTGATTTGGATAAGGTAGATGAAGATACATTCTTGCCGTTAGGTGCTACTGCGAATATCACTATCAAAGTTAAGGAAGCGCAAGCAACGTTGGCAGTACCGATTACTGCTATTCAAAATGATGATAATGGCGAGTTTGTATGGGTAATTGAAAGTGACGGTTCATCGACTCGTGTGTATGTTGTTGGTGGCGCGATTGTTGGTGATATGGTTATGGTGAGTGGTGATTTACAAGCCGGGCAAAAAGTTTCTTTGGTTCGTGAAAGTTCATTTGAAGCACCAAATCCATTTCAGGGAGGGCAATGATGATTCAAATAGAAGCATTGACAAAAATTTATCAAATGGGTGATACCGAAGTACGCGCTTTAGATGGTACAAGTTTCTCGATTGAAAAAGGCGAAATGGTTGCCATTATGGGACCTTCCGGCTCTGGCAAAAGTACATTGATGTCTATTATCGGATGTTTGGATGTGCCAACCAGTGGAAAATATATTTTAGATGGTGTCTCAGTTGAAAATATGGATGAAACAAAATTGGCTGAAATTCGCGGCAGAAAAATTGGGTTTGTGTTTCAACAATTTAATTTGTTGGCTCGTACTAGTGCTTTAGAAAATGTGATGTTGCCATTAACGTATGCCGGTATTACTGGAAAAAATAGACATGACCTTGCATTCAAAGCATTGGAAAGAGTTGGCTTAGGTGAAAGGACACATCATGCGCCAAATGAATTATCAGGTGGGCAACAACAACGGGTAGCAATTGCGCGTGCTTTAGTAAATGAACCCGCGATTTTGTTAGCCGATGAACCCACTGGTGCATTAGATAGTAAAACAGGCGTTGAGATTATGGATTTGTTTCAACGTTTGCATGAGGAGCAAGGTCAAACTGTTATTTTAGTAACGCATGATTCACATGTGGCAAAACATACCAAACGAATTATCAAACTTTCGGATGGCAAAATTGTTTCGGATGAAGTGAATAAAAATCCGCTCAAGGCGGGTGCGAAGCGTGAAGAGGAATAAATAGTAATTAGTAATTTGGTGGTCGAGTAGACACGAGCGAACTTTGCGAGTGTTGTATCGAGACCACCCGTTAATAAAAATACTTTCAATAATAAAAATTACTTTTGTTACTTGTTGGTTTCGATACGGGCGAGAAAAAACGCTCGCCCTACTCAACCAACAGAGTTAGGATATAAAATGTTATTTTCAGAAAATTTTAAAATTGCAATTCGCGCTTTGCGCGCAAATAAACTACGTTCTGTGTTAACCATATTAGGTATTGTGATTGGCGTGGCAACTGTAGTTGCTTTGCTTTCAATTGGCAAAGGCGCAACTGCCAGCATCACAGGTCAAATACAAAGCGGTGGTTCAAATTTGCTAACAGTTTCAGCGGGTAGAATGCAAATGGGATTGAATGCTGCTGGGCAGAGCCAACAACCAAGTTACTTGTATTATGAAGATTATCAATTGTTGAAAAATAATTTAACGACAAACGTCTCTGCCATTGTGCCTGCGGTTCAATCTTCGTATGTTGTCAAGTTTGGTGATGAAAGTTTTACAGCGACAATTGTAGGTGTGATGGAAGAACAAAAAGAAGTTCGCTCATTTGAAATGGCAGATGGACGCTTCATCACCAACGGGGATAATGATTCACAAGCCTCAGTAGTGGTGTTAGGGTCAGCAGTGTCTGAAGATTTATTCGGCAAGTTATCACCTATCGGAAAAACCATTTCAATTAATGGATTGAAATTTAAGGTAGTGGGTGTGTTGGAATCCAAAGGTGCATCCATTGGCTCGCCGGATGAAAATATCTTTATTCCGATTGAGACGGGATACATCAAACTATTTGGCGACTCAGCCATGCACGATGGTAAAAAAACAGTGAATAACATTCTGGTATCTGTAGAAACAACAGACTCTATGGATACTGTCTCTGCTCAAATAGAATATATGCTCCGCAGGTCGCATGATTTGAAACCTTCAGAAGAATCTGATTTCAATGTTATGAATCAATCAGATACGTTAGAAACATTAAATACTGTTACACAAACGTTAACTATTTTTCTTGGCGCAATTGCAGGTATTTCATTGCTCGTTGGTGGGATTGGTATTATGAATATCATGTTGGTTTCAGTTACTGAACGAACTAAAGAAATCGGTTTGCGAAAAGCAGTCGGTGCGACAAAAAATCAAATCCTGACTCAGTTCTTAATTGAAACAGTCACTTTGAGTTTGCTTGGCGGATTGATTGGCATTTTATTGGGTGTTGGCATTGCTAGTTTATTTTCAGCCACTGGGTTAATTGCCTCACTCATCACTGCTGATTCAATTTTGCTCGCCTTCTTTTTCTCGCTTATTATTGGTGTGTTCTTTGGCATATACCCCGCTTTTCGCGCCGCTAATCTGCATCCGATGGTAGCATTGCGTTACGAATAATTTAAGTGAATACAGACTAGAGATTGGAGACTGGTTTTACTAATCTCTAGTCTCTAGCTATCTAGTCTCTTATAATAAATTATGCCTAAAAAAATTCTACTCGTAGATGATGAAACTGAAATCCTCGAAATCTGCCGAGATTATCTCAAAGCATCGGGTTATGACGTTGTCACAGCAAAAAATGGCGTACAAGGTTTAGCTTTTGCAAAACATGAAAAGCCAGACTTAATCGTCACCGATTTAAGTATGCCCGAAATGGACGGTTTAGATTTATGTCGCAACATCCGCAAAGAAAGCAACGTGCCCATCATTATGTTAACTGCACGTGTGGAAGAAACTGATAAATTAATTGGTCTCGAAATCGGTGCCGATGATTACATCACCAAACCGTTTAGTCCGCGTGAATTGGTGGCGCGCGTAAAAGTTGTGTTAAGAAGAGTCGCTGGCGATGTGAATGCAGAAGTTATCCGCGTGGAAAATGTTTCACTAGATAGAACCCACTACACGGTCCAAATAAAGAAGCGTGAAATTTCTTTAACGCCCACCGAATTTGAAATCATGGCAACGATGATGAGTCAACCAGGTCGCATCTTTTCTCGTAATCAATTATTAAATTCAGTGCATGGCGTTGCATTTGAAAGTTATGAACGCGCCATTGATTCACACATCCGCAACTTGCGCCGCAAACTTGAACCCGATGATTTAATTATCACAGTGCATGGCGTTGGTTATAAATTCGAGAGTTAATATGCAAACTTCGATTCAAGAAATTCGCCGAAGATTATTTATTTTATTGGCACGTGCGTTTTTTATTGTTTTATTATTGTCATTAATATTTTTTATTAGCGTTACTGGATATTTTCTAACATCTTCATCTACACCTGTTCCATTTCCATTTGTCAGCACCTTAGAAGGCTATTACCTTGCAACGGGTAATTGGAATAATGTTGAAAAAGTATTTGACACACTCAACGGGCTTGATACATTAGACTCAATTTTGTTGGATGAAAATCAACGCATCATGCTTGACCGTAGAACTGATTCGCCTGCGGAAATTGATTCTATTTATCAACCGACTCCTGATGATTTGGTGATTGAATTAAGAGTAAAAGAAAAAATTGTTGGTTACTTAATCATCACATCATTTTCGTTGACTTCACGACTCGGATTGGTGCGTGCAATTTTATTGCCGATTGGCATCATCTCTTTTATCTTGGCTTTGTTTTTGTTCATTGTTGCTATTT
>JAEURH010000077.1:0-7715 GCA_016789365.1 Anaerolineales bacterium | reverse complement strand
TGCCAATGGAAATTTAAGCACACGCATTGAAACACAGGGTCCGCAAGATTTAAAAAGTTTGTCTGAAAGTTTTAATGAGATGGCTTTTTCACTTGAAAAAAATGATAAAGAACGGCGTGAAATGTTAGCCGATGTTGCTCACGAATTGCGAACACCTTTGTCTGTGATTCGTGGCAGGCTCGAAGGCATTATTGATGGCGTGTATGAAGAAAATGGTTCACAAGTTTCAACAGCGCTTGAACAAACTTATATTTTAGAAAGACTCATTGAAGATTTACGTTTATTAACTTTAGCAGAGACGCGTCAATTGCAATTTGATAAAAGAAACGTAGATGTAGGTCAATTAATTGAATCAACCATTGAAATGTTCTCGGCTGAAGCAAGTGAAAAAAATATTGCACTTGCATTTAATGAAAAAAATGGAAACTTATTTGCAACCCTTGACCCGCAACGCTTTGAACAGGTGATGAGCAACTTAATTGGCAATGCTCTTCGTTATGTTAATGAAGGTGGCAAAGTATGGGTGACTGCAAATGAAATAAACGATAGTTTAAAAATTACAGTTAACGACAATGGAACAGGAATCCCTGAAGAAGATTTACCGTTTATCTTTGACCGTTTTTGGCGAAAAGATAAATCCCGCTCGCGCACTTCTGGCGGAACGGGACTGGGTTTAGTAATTGCAAAACACTTAATCGAAGCACAAGGTGGCACGATTGAAGCGAAGAATTTAGATGAAGGCGGTTTGCAAGTGGTGATTGAGTTACAGAATTAAGAATCAAATTTCATTCTGGTTTTCCGGGTAATGTGAAATAAAAAGTAGTGCCTTCGCCTTTGGTTGATTCTACCCAAATTTTTCCATCATGCACTTCAATGATGCGTTTAATGAGCGCCAAACCAACCCCTGTGCCTTCGCTTTCTGAATCTAGTTTATTGAACAAACCAAAAATGCGTTCATAGTGAGCAGAGTCAATGCCAATGCCGTTATCTTTCACAAAAAAAACTATTTGTTCATTTTCAATTTTTGAACCAATTTCAATTTGCGGATACGATTGCGTTCCCATAAACTTTACAGCATTATCAATCAAATTTTGAATCACTTCTACCAAACGATGTTTATCTACATATATGCTGGGCATATTTTCTTGCATAATGATTTTTACATTTCTCTTTTGAATGGAGACATCTACGATGCTTAGCGCTTCTTTGACTATGGTTTCAAAGGGCACTGTTTCTGCCGGATTCATCAGCCTGCCCACACGAGATAGTTCTAGCAAATCATTTAATAATGCTTGCATTTTTAAGACGGCTTCACGAATGCGTTGTGTGCCTTTATCAAATTTTTCCATTTCACCACTGTGCACGTCTTTTTCTATAAACCCAAGATAACCATTGATAGTGATTAATGGACTCTTTAAGTCATGCGATACTGTGTAAGTGAAGCGTTCTAGTTCAGCATTTTTCATTTCCAATTCACGGATGAATACTTCACGCTCCGCTTCGACTCTTTTTCTTTCATTGATTTCATGCTGTGCTTTTTCAAAGGCTTCATCTATTTTGCGAGTTGCCTGACTTAATAAAATAGTCGTAACAAGGATATAAACCGTTTGCGCCGTCCAAAATGCAAATGGAGGTGTCTCCTGACCTGAAAGTGGTAAATCTCCTCGTTGACCTAAAATAATCAAAATTGCATTGGTGATGATACTGACGATGCCCCAAAACATGGCGGCTCGCCAATTTAACACCAACCCAGCGGTAACAACAACAATGATATAACCCATGTAAGCAGGGTTTTTATAATCTGCCCCAAATAGCATTGCCGCTGTAAAAATAAACCAAGTGACAAACACAATTAATGTCCCAACGAAACGAACATATCCATTATTCAGCACTTGTTTTAAAACAAACAAAGCGAGAACAAATGGAATGATAATAACCGCCCGCCTAATTCTAAATTCAGGTTGAATGGGAGCGAGTAAACCATACAAACTGGATGCAGAAATGAATATCCATACAATGATATTTAATAAAGTTGCTGAACGTGTTTTTTCGTGGTCATTTGGGTAATGGGGTGCTTTTGCCCAATTAGTAATCTTTGAAAACATACTTCCTCTATCTATACGAGATTTCTACATTCTACTTCTATTTTTTAGAAGAAAATCTACATATTTGATAGGTATTTTAGGATAAAGAGACCGCTGGTACATCCTAACGGTTTTAGAGATATTTGAATTAATCAAATATCTCTAAAAAGAACTTAACTTTGAAAATTCTTCCCAATTTAGTTCAGTTTGATATTGATATTCCCGCCAAAATTTGACCAAGCCATTTTCTATTTTCACAATCACGACCCCATGATAATTCCCATACATCCGAAACGAATATTCTCCAAAGCCAATTTGCTCTTCTTCATTAAATGTAAGGTGATGCCATGTCATGTGCATGGGAATTTCTGTACCTGCATCTCCGCCAAAGAATTCATATAACGCTTCTCGTCCTTGATAAACTTGTTTATCTGGTGGTTCGGTATAGACTGCGTCTTCACAAAAACAATCAGCAGATTTACGTGCGTTACCTTCATTCCACCCATTAGAGATTGTTTGCATGAGAATATTGAATTGTTCAGTTGAGATTTTCATTTGTTCTTACTATTCACATTTCACTAATTACTGCTCTCAATTCCCCAGCCGATTAATCCCATCAAATGCGGCGGTTTTATAACATTCAGCCAACGTTGGGTAATTAAAGACCGTATTGATAAAATATTCCACTTTGCCATTGAATGCCATCACCGCCTGACCAATATGAATCAACTCACTTGCGCCTTCGCCAATAATATGAACACCAAGGATTTCATGTGTTTCTAAATGAAAAATAATTTTTAGCAAACCAGTTTGGTCGCCGATGATTTGTCCGCGTGCAATTTCACGATATTGCGCTTTGCCAACTTCATAAGGAATGCCTGCTTCAGTTAACTCTTCTTCATTTTTTCCAACGGTTGAAATTTCTGGAATTGTATAAATGCCATAAGGAAACAACTCAGGCGTGTTTTTACTTTGGATACCAAATGCATGGCACGCCGCCAAACGACCTTGTTCCATCGAAGTGGAAGCAAGTGATGGAAACCCAATCACATCACCGACTGCATAAATATTGGGTACGTTTGTTTGAAAATTTTCATTGGCTTTCAAAAGTCCGCGCTCGGTTACTTCTAAATTCACTGCTTCAATATTCAGGGCATGCGTGGCACCTGTGCGCCCAATACTATATAAAGCCATTTCAGTTGTAATTTGTTTTCCGCTTGCTAAGGTGATCCGAACTCTTTCTCCATTATTTTCATCTTTGACTGGTTCAATTGCTTTTACTTCTTCACCCAAGCGCATAATTGCACGTTGTTGATTCAAATGATAGGTCAGCGAGTCAATAATTTCTGCATCCACAAATGGAAGCAAACGGCGGCGTTTATCAATCAACGTCACACGCACGCCGAGCGCGGCATAAATACAAGCATATTCCAAACCAATTACACCTGCGCCAACCACTGCTAGTGAACGTGGCAAATGGTCTAACTTAAGAATATCATCACTAATAACGATTCGTTTTCCATCAAATGGAATGCGCTCGTCTTTTGTTGCCATCGTTCCCGTTGCAATCACAATTGCATTGGCAGTTACATCACGCCAACCTTGTTGGTCAACATGTTTTAAGCGCACAGTATGTGCATCAATAAAAGAGGCTTCGGCTGAAATTAACTCCACGCGATTACGTTGCAATTGATGACGTACAATATCCAACTCATGTTGAATGACATGGTCTGTGCGATATAACAAATCACTCATGGTGATATTTTGTTTAACGGTATATGACTCACCATACAAACTATGCTCACGATATCCAGAAAGATGAAGAACCGCTTCTCTCAACGTTTTACTTGGGATGGTGCCCGTGTTAATGCACACTCCGCCCAAGATTGTTTTTCGTTCAACGACTGCCACGCGTTTGTTTAACTTCGCGGCTTGAATCGCCGCGCGTTGACCAGCAGGTCCAGAACCGATGACGAGCATGTCATAATCATAGTCAGCCATGAGAGACCTCCAAGTTTTTTATATGGTTTGCAGGAGCTTGCTCCTGCAAACGCCAGCAAGCTGGCTTGATTCCATAAATCCATTATAGCATTATGAAAAACCCGCCTCATACGAGACGGGTTAACGTTTGTTTACAACTTCGGCTTATGTTTCCCACTCCAAGCCTTCTTCTTTTGATTCGTGTGCGAGTTCGGTTAATAATTTTTCAGCCGCGCCGATTTGTTCCGCATCGCCAATCAAGCCGATTCGGTCGTTCGCTTCAAACACGGTTTGTGATTTGGGATTCGCCATCACTTCTTTGCCATCTCTCACAATCGCAACGACTGATGCACCCGTTCTAGCGCGGATGTTGGCTTCTGCTAATGTTTGCCCCACGAGTTCATTTTCAGAAACAAGCCGTACCCAAGTCACTTCTAGATGTTGGCTGGCATGTATCAATTCATGTAAGAGGCGGTGCTCTTCTTCCGAATTAATTTGAGCATCATAATGGTCATGTCGCACAGCATCGGTATATCGAATAATCTCTTGTAATGGGTAGCCCAGTTTCATTAACGTATGACGTACAATTTCCAAACCGCCTTCGAGTTCGGGGTGAATCACATCTCCCGCGCCGAGATTTGCAAGATGGGTAATACCTTCTTCGGTTGTAGCGCGGGCAACGATAGGGAGTGCAGGGTTGATTTGTTTTGCCGCCGCAACCATTAATCCATTGGCATCTTCATCGGGTCCAGTTAGAACGAGCGCGCGTGCATGTTCTAAACCTGCGTGGGTTAATACTTCTGAATTGGAAGCATCGCCATATAAAGTTGGAACTTCAAGACGGCTGAGTTCTTCAATCCGTTCGGCATCTGAATCAATGACGAGGCTTGGGACGTTCATCTCTTTTAGCAAGTTGATGATGTGATGACCGACTCGTCCATAACCAATGATGACCACATGGTCTTTCATAGTTTCTTCTGGTTCAAACGGCGAAGGGTTATGACGGTCTAACAATTTCCATAAAGCAGGGAATGTTTTCAACCATTTTTCTATTGGATTAATTAAACGAAACATAACTGGGTTTACAGTGATGGATAGCAATGCGCCTGCTAATATCAGTGAATATTGGTCACGGTCTAATAGCCCAAGTGCAATGCCTGCCTGACCTAGAATAAATGAAAACTCACCGATTTGACTCAAGCCAGAAGCGACGACTAATGCTGTTCGCCCTTGCCAGGGGAATATCATGCCAAGCAAAAGCGTGCAGATATATTTTCCAACAACGATTAGTAAAGTTAATATCAACACATATCCAATATTGTTGAATAAGTAAATTGGATTCACTAACATTCCAATGGAGACAAAAAATAAAACAGTAAAGGCTTCGCGGAATGGGAAAACATCTGCCCCTACTTGATGGCTTAATGGCGAATCGCTGACAACAACGCCTGCTATAAAAGCCCCTAATGCAAATGAAACTCCAAACCATTCTGATGCGCCAAGTGCAGTGCCTAATGTGATAGCAAGAATTGCTAAAATGAATAATTCACGCGAACGTGTATGGGCAATGCGGAGCAAAATCCATGGAATGACTCTTCTGCCTACAAACCAAATTAACAAGATAAATGCACTGGCTTTGAATAGCGTGAATGCCAGTCCGCCCCAATCAAATTGACCTGATATATTTGCTAATGTTGGCATGAGAACTAAAATTAAAACTGTGGCGATGTCTTCTAATACAAGCCAACCAACAGCGGCTTGACCATGCGGTGTATTTAACAAGCCATTGTCTATCAAACCTCTTAGCAAAACAACCGTACTAGCAATGGAAATGGCTAACCCCAACACAATGCCTGAAGCGGGTGGCCATCCCCACAATTGACTGAGCCAGTAGGCTAAGACAGTCGTCATTAGCATTTGCCCAAGTGCGCCGGGAATTGCCACCGAACGCACTTTCCATAAATCATTTAATGAAAAATGTAAACCAACACCAAACATCAAGAAGATTACACCTAATTCAGCCAACTGCGTAATCGTATCTGTATCTCCGATAAAACCTGGTGTAAACGGACCAATCGCAATCCCTGCCAGTAAATAGCCGACAATGGTGGGCAGACCAATTCGGCGTGCAATCACCCCGCCGATGAACGCCACCACCAACGCCACCACAATATTAATCAGTAATGTAATTTCGTGCATAAGTTACCTCCACATATTAAGTTAATCGCTCAATTTAATTTTTTCTATTTTACACGCTAAATGTCTGGAACTTACTGAAAAATAAAATTTAACAAAAATTTTATAAAAACAATGCCATTTTCATAGTGGTAAAATCAAATTGAAATCATATTTGGAGAAATGAATGAATAACCCTGTAATTGTAGATGCAATTCGCACGCCGATTGGCGCGTTAGGTGGTGTACTTTCCTCTGTTCGCCCAGATGATATGGCGGCGTATGTGATTAAAGCAATTGTTGACCGAAATCAAATTGACCCGAAATTAATTGAAGAAGTTTTTCTTGGATGTGCAAATCAAGCAGGTGAAGATAATCGTGATGTTGCTCGAATGGCTGTTTTATTAGCAGGCTTGCCTGTTGAAGTTGGCGGCGTGACAGTCAATCGTTTGTGTGCTTCGGGATTAAATGCCATCAACATGGCGGCACGCGCCATCAAAGCAGGCGAGGGTGAAATCTATATTGCAGGCGGAGTCGAAAACATGAGTAGAGCACCCTACTCACTTCCAAAAGCAGAGGCGGGTTTTTCATTCGGAAATTTAACCGCGTATGATACGGCACTCGGTTGGCGATATCCGAATCCAAAAATGAAAGAAATGTATGGCACTGATTCAATGGGCGAGACTGCTGAAAATATTGCCGCAGAACGACCACACATCACACGCGAAAAGCAAGATGCGTTTTCAGTGCGAAGTCATCAACTGGCAATCAAAGCAATTGATTCGGGAAGATTCAAACAAGAAATTATTCCAATTTCAATTCCGCAAAAAAAGGGCGATGCAAAAATTATTGATACGGATGAACGCCCACGCCGCGATACCACAATGGAATCATTATCCAAATTAAAGCCTGCCTTCAAAAAAGAAGGCGGAACTGTAACCGCTGGCAATTCGTCTGGATTAAATGATGGAGCATCTGCTTTATTGATAATGAGCGAATCAAAAGCAAAAGCATTGAATCTTAAACCTTTAGCACGCCTCGTGACTTCTGCCTCAGCAGGTGTGCCGCCGAGAGTCATGGGATATGGTCCCATCCCAGCCACACGCAAAGCATTATCGCGCGCTGGATTAAGCATAAAAGATATTGGGCTTATTGAAATCAACGAAGCCTTTGCTGTGCAAGCATTATCTGTGATTGAAGATTTAGAATTGAACCCTGAAATTGTTAATGTAAACGGCGGAGCCATTGCTATCGGGCATCCGCTTGGCTGTTCAGGTGCAAGGCTGGTGACAACACTTGTGCATGAAATGAAAAATCGCGGAAATGTAAAATATGGCGTTGCGACTCTTTGTGTAGGTGTGGGGCAAGGTGAAGCGACGGTACTTGAGTTTGTAGGTTAACAAGTCACAAGTCAAAGGTCGCAGGTCTGACTTTCAACTTGTGACCTGCGACTTAATCAAAGGAGCAATTATGAAAA
>JAEURH010000076.1 GCA_016789365.1 Anaerolineales bacterium | reverse complement strand
AACACTGTGTAGAATTTTTGTAAGAGCTGAGGTTTGCGATGCCGGAGTGCGTCGCGCATAATAAACGTTGTTTCATTTCACTCAGCAGGCGCGACGCACCCTAGCCTATGGCTTAGGTATAATTCACATAATGAAAAAAATTATGCCGCTGATTATTCCTGCGGTTGCCATAGCAGTAGCAGGAATTTACTTGTACTTTAACTATGGAAGAAACGCCCGCACTGTTGAAGTTATCAATTGGTTTCGAGACCCTGCTTCCAGACCAGAATTAATGATGACCACTGGAACACAATGCAATAATGCACCATTCATTTTCCCTACCAATGGTTTGATTGGCTTTATTTGGGATGATTCATTTCGCCCCGGTCACCGCCATTCTGGGTTGGATATTTTTGCAGGCACAGAAGTTGGCGTAACGCCAATTGTAGCGGCGTACCCCGGCTACCTCACCCGCCAAGCAGATTGGATTTCTACAGTCATTATCCGTGTGCCGAAAGACCCGCTTCAACCTTCTCGTCAAATTTGGGTGTACTATACTCACATGGCAGGACCCAATGGAAATTCGTTTATTTCAGCAGACTTCCCACCCGGTACAGAAGAAGTATATGTAGAAGCAGGCACGTTTTTAGGCTATCAAGGCAATTATTCTGGTGACCCGTTAAATCCAGTAGGTGTGCATTTGCATATTTCAATCGTTGAAGATGATGGTTTTGGAAATTTCAAAAACGAGTTAGAGATTGAAAACACTTACGACCCTTCACCCTATTTTGGTCTGCCTTTGAATGCGAATGAGAATCCTGATTTAATTCCAGTATGTGAGAATTAAGGAATTCAGATGAACTTACGAGATAAAGTTATCCTCATCACAGGCACGGGCAAGGGGAATGGACGTAAACTTGCCGAAGAATTTGCTAAACGCGGAGCCATCATCGCGGCGAATGACATTTCGCCGATAAATGTTGAGGATGTCGTTGATTCAATTAATAAGAATAGTGGAAAAGCAAAGTCATATATTGAAGATGTAGCCAAAAAAGTTGGCGCACAGGCTTTGATTAAGAATGTCGAAGATGATTTTGGCAGAATTGATATTTTGATTAATCACGCTTCGGTTGAGCCGCATGTTTCATTATTGAAAATGGATGAATGGGATTGGCATCGTGTATTGGATGTAAACATGACTGGCAGTTTTTTGATGATGCAATCTGTCGGAAGAATGATGAAAGAACAAGGCTCGGGATTAATTATCAACTTGATAGTAGAACCAATTTTGGGTCAAGAAAAAGAGGCGGGGGCATTTTTTGCGAGTCAAGCAGGGTTGAGAGAACTATCCAATCAAATGAATCTGGAATTGAATCCATATCATGTGCGAGTGTTTGCAGTTGAAAATTCCGAACATGCTGTTGAAAAAATTTTTGCGCTATTGGAGGAAGCATGAAAGAGTTGTTGGAATACCGCGAAAAATTAATAGCGAGATTATCTGAAGCGACAAAAGAATTTTGTGAAGTTTGCGAAAGTTTTGCAAACCCATTTGAAAAAGTAGATGGCAATTGGAATGTTCATCAAATTGCATCACACACGCGAGATGTGGAAAATTTAATTTATGGTGAGCGTGTGCATAAAACATTAAATGAAGATAACCCACATTTCAAAAGTTTTAATGCCGATGCTTGGATGGCAGAACATTACAATAAAGATGAGCCTTTGAATAAAATATTAATTGATTTTGATTCAAATGTTACTGAGTTGTGCAATACATTAAAAAACATGAAACGAGAAGATTGGTCACGCTTGAGCAACCATGAAAGTGGGGGCAATGAGTTAACGTTGCAAATATGGGTGGAACGAAGTTTGGCTCATATTGAAGAACATTTGAAAGCATTGAAGCGTGTTGCATTGTGAGATTTTATGTTGCCATTCGTAAAACTCAATGATGATGTAATTACATTGCGCCCTTTTAATTTTGGAGAAGAAGATGGATTATTTAATGCAGTTCATTCTTCTTTGCCAGAACTCAGCCCATGGATGAGTTGGGCAAATGAAAGTTATACAAAAGAATCGGCGCGTAATTACATCACTGTTACACGCGCTGAATGGAATCGTTCGTTATATGTGTTCGCAATTACCGACTCAAACACGAATGAAATTTATGGCGCATGTAGTTTGAGTCATATTCATCCGATTTATAAATTTTGTAATTTAGGTTATTGGATTAAAACTTCAAAACATGGCAATGGCTTGGCTGGGCGAGCGGCATTAATGGCGGCGCGTTTTGCATTTGAAAAAATAAAACTCATTCGTGCCGAAATTGTGATTGCAGTTGGCAATGAAGCCAGCAAACGAGTAGCAGAAAAAATCGGCGCACATTATGAAGGGATTTTATTAAATCGCATGACTGTTGGAAAAAATATTTATGATGCCTACATGTTTTCGCTTCTTCCCTCTGACTTCGGTTTGGTTGCTCACCTGTGACCTTTCCCTAAGCCCAACCGCTTTGAGGAACTTTGGTCTATTGACTTAAATCAAAAATCAAATATGATGAAAGCAAATATAAAAATCTAATATAAGGAGGAACGTTTGTATGACTGAACATGAAACAAAATTGCATGAACGCAAGCATTTTTGGCGGGATGAACTTTTATTAATTCTCAGCATGGTCATTTTTGTAGTTGTGGTCTATGCGTTAGATAATGCCCTGCAACCTGTTTTCACCCCCAGCGCGCTTTTATTAACGGGCGTATTTTTAGCGCTTGTGCCTGCTGGCATTTGGCTGGTCTTCTTCAATTTACAAGACCGTGCCGAGCCAGAACCAAAAGGATATGTATTAGCCATTTTTGGTTTAGGTGCATTGCTTGGTGCGGCAATTGGTATTCCAGTAGTAGAAAATCTCTTCCGCGTTTCACACTGGATTTATACCAGCACGATTGCAACCATTCTTGGTGGTATTTTAGTTGTCGGTTTTACGCAAGAATTTTTGAAGTATGCCGCTGTGCGTTATAGCATTTATTACACCGATGAATTTGATGAGCCAACCGATGGAGTCATTTACGCCACTGCGGCGGGGCTAGGATACGCTACCGTGTTAAATATCCAGTTTGTGGTCGCGAATGGAGGCGTAGATTTAGGCGCAGGAGTCATTCGCATGGCAGTTGTCGCTTTGGCACAGGCAACATTCTCTGGTATCACAGGCTATTTCCTCGGGCGTGCAAAATTTGAATCCGAACCAATTTGGTGGATGCCTTTGGGGATTACATTAGCGGCTGTGTTTAACGGTCTCTTTAATTGGTTGCAAGGCATTGTTATTCGCCCAACTGTTACATTAAGTGGCGCAAGCAATAATGCTTGGCTGGGATTGGTGTTAGCGGCAGTTGTAGCGTTGCTCACCACGGGTGCATTGCTTTGGCTAGTGCGCCGAAACATTAAACATTTACAAGCAACGGAATAGGAGGAAGACATGCAACAATCAAAACAACTTTCTCTTGGCGATAGATATGCCGAAATCACAGTATTGACAGTAACTATTATTGCGTTGGTCATTGGTTGGTTTTATAAAGCAAGCATTGAAAATGCCAGCCTGCCATTTAGTGCTGATGGTATCTCTGCCGAAGCACCTAAGGGTTGGATTCAATTTCAAACTTCGGGTGATGAATTGTTCCGCGCAGTAGATATTAACTCAACAGGTTTTAGTACCACGTATACAATCAGCAAAATCATAATAGCAGACGATGTACCTGCCTTAGAAGTTTCTAGTCTGGTGGCTTTGAATCATGCACAAAATTTATTAGCATTCCGTGTGTTAAGTCAGCAAGAAGTGCAAGTGTATGGACGAACTGCCTATGAGTTAGATTATGTGTATGTTGAATCAAACCCAGATTTAACTCACAGTGAGATGCCAAAAATTGTTCGTGGCACCGATTATATTTTTGTCAGCAATGGCGAGGCGGTGATTGTCAGTTATCAGGTTGATGAAAAAAATTATGATGTTGACCTAAGCCGTTTTCTTTTGTTCCTCAGGTCTATTAAGTTCTAATGGAGGCGCACATGAAACCTAATTTTCTAAAACATGTTTGGATATTTATTTCAATTCTTGCTATCATGGCATTAGCCTGTTATGGAGGCGGTGCGCCGGCGGTAGAGCCTGTTACCCAAACTCCTAGTGAGTCACCCAATACACAACAAGATAGTCTTTCTTCCGCCAATCGGGCAAAATTAATTTCTGCTACTGTGCAAATTCTTGGTTTGTTTAATCAGAATGGCGAGTTGATACCAGGCTACGTTGGGTCAGGTACGATTATCTCTCCAAATGGATTGATTCTGACCAACGCGCATGTTGCTAGCCCCGCTTCTCAAGGTGAACCAGAATATGAGCCTGATGCCCTCGGCGTTTCCATTATCGTACAAGAAGATAAGCCGGCTGTGCCATCATACATTGCCAAAGTCCTTGCTGTAGATGGGTATTTAGACTTGGCTGTGATTCAAATTACTGAAACTGTAAACGGTACCCCCGTAAATGCTAATAGTTTGAACTTGCCTTTCGTTAATGTTGGCAACTCTGATAATGTGCGCGTTGGTGATGACCTTAACATCTTTGGCTTCCCTAGCATTGGTGGTAATACCATTACTTTCACACTCGGAACAGTTTCTGGGTTTTCTTCTGAAAATCAAATCGGCGACCGCGCTTGGATTAAAACCGATGCGACCATTTCAGGCGGTAACTCCGGCGGGCTTGCGGCAGATAACAATGGCAACATCATTGGTGTGCCAACGATTGCCGCTTCTAGCAAAGATGCCGATATTTCTGATTGCCGTGTGGTACAAGATACCAATGGAGATGGCACTATAGATAGAAATGATAGTTGTATTCCGATTGGCGGTTTCTTAAATGGTATCCGCCCGGTTAATTTAGCAATGCCTTTAATTCAAGCCGCTCAAAGTGGGAAGCAATACACTAGCCCATTTACCCAATCAGGCGTAGTTAGCAACCCTGGCAGTGGTAATGAAAGCGCCAAAGATTTTGTTTGGCTTGATACATCTTCAGCCACCAAACAAGAATGTGATTGGTCTGGTGATATTGTTAATTCTTACCCAAGCGGCTCATTATGTATTGCGGCTGGTTTTGAATATGCCGGTATGACAAATGGACAGTTATTAGTTGAATATTGGTATTTAAACGGTGAAAAAGTTACTGAATTTAGTTACGTGTGGGAATGGGATGAAAGCGGCTTAATTGCTACTTGGCTTCCAAATGACGGTAACCCCATGCCCGGCGGTAACTACAAAGTAGAACTTTATGCGGGTGATAGCCTAAACTTCATCGGCAGTTCTACCGAAGTAACCGTACAAGGTGGTACCTCACAACCAACTCAACCATCATCTAGCACAGGCACTGTTACTGTTTATGGTGTCGTATCTGATGATGCTACTGGCAAACCGATTAACAACGCTTATGTATTTGTGCTAACACCAGGCATTACTTATGCACAATGGGCAAATGAAAATTACCCTGATAAGTATATTTCCACATATTTGCAAACTGGTAGCAATGGCACATATAAAATTACAGGTATTCCGCGCAACACAGAATTTACATTAGTCTTTGCGGCAGAAGGCTATCTTAATGCCTATTTGGATAATGCGATTGCATTAGATGATGACCCCGCTCAGTTTGAATTAAATGTCGGTTTGACGAAGTAAAGTTTGGCTTCACCCAAATCCCCTCTCCCAATAGGAGAGGGGATTTTTATTTTTCACCACTTGCTTTCATCCACGCTTTTTTCATATTCATCACATCTTCTTCCATGATGGGGCTTTCACCTAAAATACGTCCGCCGCATTCAAAATCTTTTAATGCTTTGAAGAGCGCCTTCAAATCTAAATCTGCCTCAGCAAGCGTAAGGTGATTCTTTTCGCCTTTCGGTCCATACTCAATGCCAGAAAGATGAATATGCAAATTTTTTAATGCGTTTTTACCTAATTGCTTTGCATACATTTCTAACAAACGTGACCATTCATCATAGGTATTCATCGTGCCGTCGCCGGGGCGGGCATGAAGATGAGCAAAATCTAAACACGGCTGAACCATATCCATTGCTTTACTCATCGCAATCGAATCTTCAAATGAACCGAGCATCGCTGATTTACCCATCGTTTCAGGACGAAGCGTAACTTTATCACCTTTCTTTTGCAATTCTTTCACGCATCCTTCCAGACGGGGGATAGCTGTTTTTAGCACCTCAGCAGGGTCATTGCCGAAATACGAGCCCGGATGAAAAATAATATCGGTTGCACCGGCTAAATAGCCATAATGAGCCGCATCCATTAATCGTTTACGCGATTTGGGCCATTCTTCTTTTTCAGCATTCAAGTTAATAAAATATGGCGCATGGACACTTAATGCAACATCATGTGTTTCACTTGCAGATTTAATTAATGCACATGTCGCTTCGGTCACACGCACCGATTGCACCCAGCCTAATTCCAACGCATCTAAGCCGATAGATTTGCTAAACTCAATCGCGCCAACCGAGCCGCCTGGTTTTTTTGGTGTGCCTGTTGGTGAGCCAACTGTGCCGAATTTGAAAGATAATGTCATGGTGAGGCCTCCGAGTGGTGAGTTAAGAGTAATGAGTAATGAGTAACGAGTAATGCTTAATGCGTAATTCGTAATCAGTAAATAGTAATCAGTGAGTTAATTTTTTGCAATAATGGTGGTCCTAAAATTAGCAACCCAACTAACACCGCCGCGAATGCCGCAACTAACACCGCCGCCGCACCAACATCTTTGCCGATTTTTGCAAGCGGATGTTTGTTTGGGCTGGCAAGGTCAACCACTGCTTCAATGGCTGTGTTTATAAATTCAGCCATAAACACGATTGCAATTGTCAAAATAAGTATTGCCCATTCGGTTAATGAAATTTTCAACCAAATTCCTATTATTAAAACTGCGAATGTAATAGCAGTATGAATCCAAGCATTGCGCTGGGTTTTCATTACATAAAATAATCCGCGAAAGGCGTGGCGGAAAGCGCGAATACGGGAAATGATAAATGATTTCATTTTGATAAGGAGATTGCTTCGCTATCTTGGTCTCGATACACGCTTCGCGTACTCGACCAGCGATGACTCGCAATGACATTTATTCTTGTATCTTGATTCGAGACAAGCCGAGTCTTTGCAATACCTCAGCCTGTTTGCTCCACATCAATTTTTTTTCTTCTTCCGAGGCATGGTCGAAGCCAAGCAGATGTAATGTTCCATGCACGGTGAGCAATTGCACTTCGGCTTCTAGGCTATGACCTGCAGATTCGGCTTGTTGTGCGGCGCGCGGAATCGAAATTAAAATATCGCCCAAATAGACAGTACCCGTTTCGGGGTCCGTTTCGGAGGCGGGGAAAGATAAAACGTCAGTTGGGGAATCAACATCTAAAAATTCTTTGTTGAGTTCATGTAATTGTTTATCATCTGTTAAAACGATGGTGATGTCGGCATCTATTTTTTGTGGGTCAATTAATTCCAAAGTATAAAGTACAGCGCGTTCTAATAATGGCGAGTCTAAAAAGTTTTGTTGATTATCAATGGTTATCATTTTTCTTTTCTCGGCGCGAGGATTGTGGCATCTTGGTCTGGGGTGCTGGCTTTGGGATATTGAATGCGTTCGTGATAGGTGCCACGCAAGGTGGTGACGAATGATTCAGTGATTAAGTTTAAGTCTCGTAAAGTAAGTAATGTATCGTCTAGTTGATTAAATTTTTGCACAGTTTGAATCACGCTACGGACAAGTTTTCTGATTTCATCATCATTGCTTGGGCGTTCGGCGCGGGCGCGGGCTTCGGTGGCATCGGCTAACATGAGCAAAGCAGTTTCGCGTGAAGCCGGGCGCGGACCTGGGTAACGAAATTTTTCAATATCGACTTGTGAGATATTACCGTTTACGGCTTGCATGGCTTGGTTGTATTGATAATGCGTGATGAGTGTGCCATGATGTTCAAGAATAAAATCGTGTAAGCGACTCGGAAGACGGTGTTTTTTGGCGAGTTTCACACCATCTGTGACGTGGCGAATTATTGTTGCGGCTACTTCTTCAGGGTTAGCGTTATCATGCGAATCCATGTGGTTTGGCAATTGATTTTCGATAAAGAAATTCGGGTTGAGTGCTTTGCCAATATCATGGAACAATGCACCTACGCGTGTGAGCAATGCGTCAGCGCCAATTTTTTCGGCGGCTTGTTCGGCGAGATTTGCTACTTGTAAACTGTGTTGATAGGTGCCAGGTGCACTTCGTAAAAAGAATTGTAGTAAGGGAGAATCGGGGCGGGAAATATCTAACAGTTGTAAGGCTGTGGTTAAGCCAAGCATTTGGGCAAAAAGAAATTGAAGCAGTAATGCAACGCTAGCAGATGCAAAGCCTGCAAAGGCAATTGCCCCAACATATTGCAAAATGCCAACCCAATCTAATGTAATTGATGGAATGCGAAAGGCAAGTAATGCCACTGCGCCAGAAAGTGCAATGGCAACGCCCGCGCGGATGAATCCCCAAAACCTGCGAGCGGAACCTAATGCTAGTAAACCAATTAATGAGGTAAAAAGATAATACGGCATTAGGTCTGCTGAGTTGGATAAGCCAAATGAAGCCAGAATACATAGCGGAATGGCAATGATGATTCCAATTTCAATGCCGAATAATGCAGTAAGCAACAACGCGGCGGCTTGAATTGGATAACCATACGGTGTGAGGGTGCGTTCCATAAATAAGCGTGCGCCTACGAGAAATATAATAAATAAAATTGCAATCACGAACACGTTTTTGAAGTCATTCAAAATGACGAGGCGTTGCCTTCTCAGAAAGTACAAAGGCACAAATACAGCACACAAAATGACGACAGAAGCAGAAGCGGCATAGTCTTCCCATTGTCTTGTTGAACGAATCAATCCAAGTTCTTCAAAGGCTTCTATATCGGCTGGGGTAATGATTTCACCTGCTAGAACAATCGTCTCGCCTGCTTTATATGTTCGCACAATAGGTTTTACTGCTTCACGGGCGGCTTGTCTGGCGGCGTCGGTTAATTCTTGGCTATAAAAACTGTTTGGCAAAACAAAAGCAGATACGAGTTCTGTCACTAACTCCACTTGTTGTTCACTAAAAGTTAAACTAACAGAAGAAGCAATATTGGCGCGGGTACTTTCTACGGTATCTTCATAAATGGCACGGCGCATGGTTTGTTCTAACACTCGCACACACTCGGCTTGCACAGCATCCCAGCGAGAATCTGAAATGCTGAGGACGTAATCAATCATTGCCAAAGGCAAGCGCACATCACTCAGGGCAAGCAAGTTAGAGCGTTTTTGTTCGGCGCTGAGGTCATCATCATTTCGGACAACCGTGATATTTTGCAGAGTCGTTCTTAAACGGTCAATTTGTTGACGAGCAATGCTTGGGTCTGGCGGGCTATACACTGGCAACACAGCGCTTTCTGCCGCTTTGCGTGCTTCTTCTGTACGCACATCACTCACATATTCAATATCGCGTGGTGATTGAATCGTAGATTGTGCTACATCACCTACTATAACAGTATCAATGATTGGGTTTAATCCAACTGGAACTACCAGCACTGTGAAAGACATAATGCTGACGGCAACAATCAAAATCAGTTGCAACATACGAATGCGGGGTGGAGCGGGGGTTCTTACAGACATGACACTAGCCATGAAGAAACAAGTGTTTCTTCATAGCAAATTTATTTCGTGAGTAATTCTTTCACAGCCGCGCTTATCATATCGTTCGGCGCACGCCCAGCCACTTTGGGCATGACAACTTTCATCACCTTGCCCATATCACTCGGGGCGGCGGCACCTGTTTCAGTAATGGCGGCTTGTACTAAGGCTTTCAATTCTTCAATTGGCATGGCTTTGGGTAAAAATTCTTCTAAAATTTTGATTTCAGATTCATTACCCGCGACCAAATCATCGCGATTGGCTTTTTTCGCATCTTCAATTGATTCGCGTCGATTCTTAACCTCTTTCTGAATCAGCGCAGTGACAGCCACTTCATCCAAATCGACTCGCTTATCCACTTCGGCTTGTTTCACAGCCGCAAGTACCATGCGAATGGTCTGCTTGCGGAGATTATCTCCGCTTTTCATTGCATCTTTCATTGCTTCGTTTAATTTTGCTTTTGTATCCATAATTTGATTATACCTTTCTTTACGCCACATTATTTATCGGTAAACTTCGCTAGCATTTCTGGTCTCAGCAATGTTTGCAGGAGATTAAATTCATATTGCGTTCGCTTCACAGCGGCACAGATGGCATAATCAAATTTGAAGCCTTGTTCTGGTGAATCAAGATTCATCCAGCCGTGTGAATCTTTTGGCAACAACTTCATCACCAGCGGACGAATCGGCAAAATGTAATACATCAAATCCAATGGAAAGTACACTTTGCCAGAATGCAGTTTCGGGCTTTGTAAAATGTCTTTCTTTAGCGGTTCAATTTCACCCGAAGAATGAGGCGTTCCGTTTTTTTCATCTAACCATAAGGTCACATAATTGCTGTGGGCATAAAAATCCTGTGCGCTGTGTAACAATCTACCAAACGCTTGCCACGCCACAACAGGAGAAACATCCATTCCCATAAATGTCGCCAAGACATAGCCGCGTTGTTCATTCATATAACGATAGCCTTTATCAAAAGCATTGTTATCAAAATGAAACTCATCATGAAAAAACATGCCAGCCAATCTATCCTGATTAATATTTGCTTTTATAATCTCTTGCAAAGCACGTTCGCTAAAATGTTCACCCAACGCTTCACGCGTCATCACGATATGATATTCTCTTTTCATAATTAAATTATACCCATAAAGAGTACAAGATATAATTACCAAAAAATCACAGGAAAATTTATGACAGGCACAATTCTTAACATCGTGGCAGTTCTAATTGGTGGGGCAATTGGTTTAATTTTCGGCTCGCGCATTCCCGAACGATTCAAAAGCACAGTCATTGCAGGTATGGGTCTCTTCACAGGCGCAATGGGTTTGCAAATGTTTTTTAGCAGTGAAAACCAATTGATTGTGTTAGGCGCAATCATTATTGGAATTATTTTAGGCGAATGGATGAAGATAGAAGATAGATTGCAAACCTTTGGGCAGACTCTTGAAAAACGCTTCTCCCCTACGGTGGAAGTTGATTCACCTGCGGAAAAAGTTTCTTCATCCTCAACCTTCGTGCGCGGATTCATGGTGGCTTCGTTATTATTCTGCGTTGGTCCAATGACGATTCTCGGCTCGATTCAAGATGGTTTAACGGGTGACTATCAATTACTGGCTGTCAAATCCACTTTAGATTTATTTGCTTCGATTGCATTTGCCTCCACATTAGGAATCGGGGTTTTATTTTCTTCGATTGTCATTCTGATTTATCAAGGCGGAATCAGTTTACTGGCAGGCTCTTTAAGTGCCATCATCTCTGACCCGATGATGAACGAAATGACCGCTACTGGCGGCGTCATTTTATTTGGTTTGGCAATCAGCAATTTATTAGAAATCAAAAAAATCCGCGTTGGGAATTTTTTACCCGCCTTAGTTATTGCGCCATTAATTGTTTGGGTTTTGGAAAAACTATAAATAAAAACATCCCAAACATGGGATGTTTTGTGACTCCGGAGCGGGTCGAACGCTCAACCAATTGATTAAGAGTCAACTGCTCTGCCATTGAGCTACGGAGCCAAGTCACTTGCGCGTGGTATTATACCGTAAAGAAAAGACATGTCAATAAAACCTTCTTGTATATTAAATTGAGTATGCTACAATAAAATCAACTTTCATGAGGAGTGTAGAATATGAAAACAACCACAATGCAAAGATTGGCTTGGGTATATGCAATTATGTTCGGTTTGTTGGGGTCTTTGAGTTATATCCCCTTTATTAATGATGAAAACGGTGTCACGTTGGGGATTTTCAGCCTGCAATGGTACGATAATTTACTGCATTATGCTTCTGGTTTATGGGCGGCAATTGCCGCGTGGAGGTCGCACAAAGATTCCGTATTTTATTTCAAACTGTTTGGCATCATCTATGGGTTAGATGGGGTTTTGGGATTCTTAACAGGCTCAGGCTATTTAGATGGTGGTATCTTTTTGCAAGGCATTACCGATTACAGCTGGAGTTTGAAATTCTTTGCAAATATTCCACATATTGCTATTGGTGGAATTGCTGTATTTATCGGTTTTGTGTTAAGCAAGCGATTTACAGAATATGACACAGCAACCAGTTAAACGTCGCCTCCGTTGGTTGCGATACTTTTTTGTTTTTCTATTGGTGGTAGCGTTATTGCCATCTGTGGTTGGGTTGACGCGCGCGTTATGGCTGTGTCGGGTGTGGGGAAATGTTGATGAAATAGAATCAACTATCCCCGATGAAAAGATGCGAAGTGTTACGAGTCAAATTGAAGAATATGCACGTCCTGAAAGTCAAACTTATTTAACGATTCCTGAATGGTATATCGTGTATAGTGCTGATGAGTATGGGGCGTTTATTCAAAATCACTCTTCTTCAGATTTTCCGTATTTCAAAGCGGTTGGTCAGTATTGGCAAAGTTATTATGAAGTTTGTGAGCAAGTACGCGGAAAATATCCATACAATGGAAATGCTCAATTTGTGTTGGGTTTTATTGGCGTGAGTTTTACTGCGGAGAATATGCTCAAGGGTTTATATGAATTTACGATTGGGCGCGTGTTTGATTGGTTTGCCGCACAACCCACCGAAGAAGAACAATTTGCGGCAGATGTGGCAGTTGAGTTTGGTGCATTTTTACATAATACGCCGTGGTATTTATTTCCGTTTGATGAAAAGATAAAAGAATTATGGACGGAAACAAGTTTTTGGGGACCTGGTATTTTGCGAAAATGGGAAAGAAAAATTGCACTCACTGTTGAGTACGGTGTGAAAGCATTGTATGGTGGATTAACCAGTGCGGGTTCGCAAGCAACCTATGGCGGACCTGATGAATCAAAAATTTATGCTGTGACGCAAAATGCTACTGCTGAAATGACAAATGATGATTTTGAAATTGTAAATGAAATTGATGATAAACAATTGGTTTATATCACTCGCTTTGAAGTATTTTCAACAATGATTCCTGTATTAATGAAAGATGGTTTATCGTTTGTTGAAATTGCTGGTAATGATGAAGTTGCAGTGACCACTTTAGGAAATCAAGATGCAAATTATGATTTTGCATACGGCGAATATCTTTTCGATTTACCCATTTTGACGCAAGCAGGTGAAACACGCGCCATCATCAAAGTGAATGTGAATGAATTGCATTTGTTTCTGGAAGAATTAGAAAACAAAACCGATATTCGTTTTGAACATATTTACGATTACTAGCGAGAAACGTTTATGAAAAAAATTGGTCAATTTATCTTGAAAATTATCGGGTGGATTTTTCTATTACTCTTTTTGACAATTTCATTTTTTTATATTCAATCTCGCTTACGTGAAATTGAAACTAGATACGAAGCGGCTCCTGCTACGGGGAAATTTGTTCAAGCAGGGGATGTTGAGATACACATCGTAGACATGGGTCCCGCAGATGGACAAGCCATTTTATTCATTCATGGTACAGGCGCGTGGAGTGAGTTTTGGCGCGAGACAATGACACCGTTGGCAGAAGCAGGCTATCGTTGCATTGCCGTTGATATTCCGCCGTTTGGATATTCAGAAAAACCTGCCGCGCCATCTTTTGGAAATGAAGCACAAGCAAAACGCATCATCGCTTTGATGGATGCATTAGATATTGATAGCGCGATTCTATTTGGTCACTCATTCGGTGGCGGAGCAACTCTCGAAACTGCGTTAATGATTCCAGAAAGAATCGATGCTTTGATTTTGGAAGATGTAGGCGGTTTGAATCTAAACTTTGTACCTGTAGAAAGAACAAACCCAAGTGTTTTAGAAATATTTTTTGAAACTCGTGCAATTCGTAATCCGATTCTTTCGGCAACCGCTACCAACCCCCTGCTAACCAAAACGTTACTATCTGCGATGCTCAAAGACCCAAATGATGCTACTGATGAAAAAATTAAAATTTTGCAACAGCCTTTGGTTTTAGAAGGTGCAACAAACACCTTAGGCGATTGGCTTGGGTATGTGGTTACAACGCAAGAAGTTTCGTTAACCACCAACCCTACTAATTATCAAAATTTAACGATGCCCACTTTAATCATTTGGGGAGATAGTGATACAGTCATTCCACTGGCAGAAGGCGAATATTTAGCGAGTATTATCCCGAATGCTGAATTGGTTGTGATGAAAGACGTGAATCATGTGCCACATGTGGAAGATTTAGAAACGCTGATGCCGATTGTGTTTGAGTTTTTGAGTAAATAAAGTAGGTCACGCTTGAAGCGTGACCTACAAAATCATTTCCCATATTTCTCATACCAAGTATTCGTAAATAAACCTTCGGGGTCATAGAATTTTTTCAATTCAAAAAATTCTTTAATTTCAGGGTAAGAGGCTTCGAGTTGTTCAGGAGTGTAATACAACTGATATGGCAAAAAGAATCTTCCATTCACTTGATGAGTCAAATCAATTAATTCACTGGTCACTTTCGCCATGTGTTCATTGCCTTCTACGCTAACAGGTTGATTGATATACAAAACAATCGAATACATTTCGGCGGGAGCATAGGTCAAGAAATTATCTTCGGGATGAATCACTCTCACCGAAGCATTGAGCAGGTTGACGTCATATTCCTGAACGATGCGGCGAAGCTCATCTACAAATGGAATGAATTGTTCACGCGGAATAAAATACTCATGCAAAATATCTGTTTCTTTTTTGAGATTATTGCGAATGTATGCAACCGAATCATGCATTGGTTCATTGCGCGATACAAAACACGCCTCGCCTTCAGACATGGCTTGCGTGCGTGGCACCACCGTACATGACTCTAACATCGGCTCGACATTTTTTTCTAAATACCACTTAATGTTCATCGGAATATCGCCAAGTTTGGAAAAGTTAAACACAAAGCGGCGCAATGCTATGCTAGATACTTCACCCAATGGAGGAATCTCGGCTTCACCAATATCTACTTTTGTATATTTGTAAAAAATCATTTCATCAAGCAAGGTATCATTCTTAGCAGTAGATAAATGCCCATAAAATAAACCTAAGTTCGGGTCGGGCAAGATTTCATTTTCAAAAATTTCAGGGAAGTCTTTATAAGAAACAACTTGACGTTCAGTTTCATAAATATCGTTGTTCACAATTTGCAAATCAACATCTAAGATGATGCCAAATAAACCGTATCCGCCAACGATCAAAGAAAATAATTCAGGGTTTTCTTCACGGCTCACATTGACAATCGTACCATCCGCAAGCATCACACGCATAGATTTAATAGAGCTACCCACTGAACCTGCTAAATGGTCCATGCCGTGTGCATTGACTGAGATAGAGCCTCCCACTGTAAAAATGTCAGTAGATTGCATGGCTTTGACTGCATAATATGGATGCAAAAAGTTTTGAATATCATGCCAGGTTGCCCCACTTTGCACAGTGATGGTCATGTTCTCTTCATCTAAAGACATTTGATTAAATTGAGTCATATCTAACACAAGGTTATTTTTATAAAATGCTTGCCCACCCATGCTATGACGCACACCTGCCATTGAGATTTTTAATTCTTCCTCTTTTGCTAAAGCCACGGCATTCTTAATATCATCTACATTTCTAACTTGTACAATTCCATACACTGCCGTGCGATTCAAACAACTAACATCGTTAATCGTGCCACCTTTTTGTTTCCATGACAATAATTCGCTCAAAGGCAATGGAGCAATATCCACTTGAATATCAGCAGTTGCTAAGGCTTCACCTTCTGCAGAAACAGGCTCGCAATCTTTTTCACCTGTTGGTTCAGCAGACAAGCGATTCACTTCATAAGCCGTCCCCGCCAATAAAGAAACCGCCGTTACAGATGCAATAATTTTTTTGCTTCGATTTGTTTTCATAACTCAAGTAAAGCCGCCTTTCAATAGGATAAACAAATTTTATGGCGAGAGACGAACAAAGTCAAGAACCACCGCTTCATACTTAAGGGATAATTGATTCTGTTTCAGTAACCTTTTTCTTGTCTTGATAATTCGTCTATAATTTCCAATTATGCAAAAGATAAGTAATAAAAAATTACAAGCATATCATCTTGAAGTCGTTCAGGCTTTAACTGCAATCGGCAATCCATCTTTTGGAAAAGCCGTTCAACAAGATAGAGGCTCGCAACTTGAACACCTTGGGATTAAATTTCCTGTTTTGAGAAAACGAGTCAAACAAGGTTTTTCTTTTTATGAATTAACGGAAGAACAAATTTTAGAAGTGTGGGATTATTTATGGCAAACCTCCCCTTATGGTGATGTTCTCTTCGCCGCTTTAGAATATTATGCATCGATTGTAAAGAAAGAAGTGTATCCGAATCTTTGGTCTGTGATGAAGAATTGGAGCAAGCGCGTTGACAATTGGTGTCACAGTGATGGACTAAGTGCAATCTATTCTCGTATCTTAGAAAATTATCCAGAAAAAGTTTACCCACAAATAATTAAGTGGAATCAATCTAAAGATGAATGGTTACGGCGGATTTCACTTGTTAGTTTGATTCATTACACTGGAAAGAACGCAGTTTATCTCCCACTGAATAAAGTTTTGCCTTTAGTTTCCAATTGTTTGAATGATGAAAGATATTACGTCCAAACAGCAGTTGGTTGGGTATTGAGAGAAATGGGGAATGTTTATCCAAAAGAAATAATGAAGTATTTGGAAACTCATATTGAAAATTTAAGTTCAGTTGCTTTTACAAGGGCAGTTGAGAGAATGAATGTGAAAGAAAAGGTAAGATTAAAGGAGTTACGTTTAAGAAAATAAAAAGGCTTGTGATTTACTCACAAGCCTTTTTGATTTAATGATGAGATTGCTTCGCCTCTTGATTTCGATACGCCACTTCGTGGCTACTCAATCAGCGAGGCTCACAATGACATATCTAAAATACTGCCGTGCTTGCCAACAAGAATAAAATATTCGGCACAATGCTGACGGCGACTGTCATAATGGCGGTGATGGCAGTTGTGAAATTTAACCACGTTTCGTTTTCAGCAGTTGGGTCGCCCTCTTTCATATACATATTGACGACGACTCGCAAATAATAATAAGCAGAGACAACGGATGTAAGTACGCCGATAATTGCCAAACCTACAAAACCTCCGTCAATCGCAGAGCGGAAGAGATAGAACTTACCCACCATGCCAAGTGTTGGCGGGAAGCCGATTAATGAAAGCATGAAAACTGTCATTGCAATGGCGAGGGCGGGATATTTTTTGGCTAAGCCCGCGTAATCATCTAATTCAAGCCCTTTGTTTTCGGCTTTTTCTAAAGCAATCACAACACCCCACGTCCCAAAGTTTGAAACGGTATAAGCCACTAAATAAAATAATCCAGAAGCGATGGCGATGGGCGCAACTTCTTTATTTCCGTAAGGCACAAATGCCATGAGGATATAACCCGCTTGTGCAATCGCTGAATATGCTAATAGACGTTTGATATTCGTTTGTGATAATGCTACAAAATTTCCAACTATCATGGTCAATGCAGAAAGCACCCACAACACATTGGTTAAGTCATCAGATAAAGCGGGGAAAGCAATTGCAAACACACGGAACAAAGCCACAAAGCCTGCTATCTTTGCGCCAGAAGACATGAAAGCAGTGACAGGTGTGGGTGCGCCTTGATATACGTCGGGAGTCCACATGTGGAATGGAACGGCGGCAACTTTGAAAGAAAATCCGACGAGGAGTAAAGCGGCTCCGATGGTCAGTAACAGGCTGGAGGTCCCGCTTGAAGCGGCGAAGAAAATATCATTCAAGGCAGTTGACCCTGTCGCGCCAAAAATCAAAGCGATTCCATACACCAAAAATCCGCTGGCGAATGCGCCAAGCAAAAAGTATTTCACGCCTGATTCTTCTGAGTCAAGCCTGCGAGAGATGGCGGATAAAACGTAAAGCGGAATAGAAAGTAATTCGAGCGCGAGGAAAACGATGATGAGGTCGGTGGCTTG
>JAEURH010000075.1 GCA_016789365.1 Anaerolineales bacterium | reverse complement strand
TGAATCAGCAAAAATAAAAATTAATGGACGTGAAATAAAAATGTATCATAGTGGGTGGGGCAAGATTGCCTCGGCGGGCATGATGCAATATGTAATTAGCCACGATAAACCCGATGTGGTGATAAACCTTGGCACGTGCGGTGGATTTGAAGGCGTGGTGAATCAAGGCGATGTGGTGATGGTTGAAAAAACTTTTGTATATGACATTGTTGAATTAATGGGTGACTTAAACATTATCGAATATTACGCTTCAACCCTTGACCTAAGCTGGTTGACCGAACCTCATCCTTTTCCTACTCGACGCGGTTTGATTGCCTCCGCCGACAGCGACTTGCCACCAAATAAAATTGCCTATCTCAAATCACAAGGCGCAATAGCAGGGGATTGGGAATCTGGGGCGTTGGCATGGGTAGCAAATAAAAATAATGCTCGCTTGTTAATTTTGCGTGGCGTGAGTGACTTGGTCAACGAAAACGAAGGTGAAGCATATGATGATTTGGCTTTGTTTGAATCTCGCGCAAAAGATGTGATGAAAAAATTATTTGAGCAATTGCCAAAATGGATAGATGCTATGCGATTGTAAATTTCGAATGAATCAAAACGGACAGTCATTGACTGTCCGTTTTTGATTTACTTAGTTGCTTCTAGCGTATTTTTTATCTGTTCCAAATGTGCATTGATGTGAAAGTTCGGTTGCAAAATGCCAGTTGCAAAACGATAGTAACTGCCTTTGTTTTCTGCAAACTCTTGCGGAATTATTTCTATAAAATACAAAACTTCTTCCACCGAGCGGCGCAATTCTTCAAGCATTAACTTAATGGATGGATACGCTTTTACAGTCGCTTCTACTTGTGGCGTGATGTTATTCCCTTGCCCATCAATTGTAATTTCATACCCATCTATCAAACTTGCTAGAAAATTTGATTGACCACGTTCGTTTTGAATCAGATGCGCCACAATTTCTAAGGCACTCCATTCTTTTGGGTCAGGTTTTTTCATGGCATGTGAATCGCTAACGCCTTCAAATAATTTTTCAACCTCTTTCAAACCTGGTTCAATTAATTCGCGCGCTTGCTTAGCAAGTTCTTTTGGATTAAATGACACATCAGGCATAGGGCGTTTGCTTAAAGTCATCATAACATTTTTCTTTTCAGCGCCGCGATAAAAATTCACTTCAACTGTATTACCGCCTTTTTTACCCGCAATCGCTTGCACCAACGAATTGAAATCACTTGTAATTTCTTTGCCAGCCATCCCAATCAACACATCATCTTTTTGTAAGCCCGCTTGTTGCGCACCCATGCCATCCACTAAACCATCCAAGCGTAAACCTTCAATTGTTGGCACGCCCAAAGCCTTTGCTTGTTCGTCGGTTAAATCTCCGGGCACAATTCCCAACATGGGGCGAGTCGCGATGCGTAAATCAATTCCAGTTTCTAAAATTGATTTTAGATTTTCAAGACTCTCCGACCAATGATGTTTGAATCCTTCCGCCGCTTCTTTCCATGACTCCCCATCTGGTACTGCATGTTCAAGTTTGACATTAACCCCATCATTTTTTTCTGCAAATGAAACCGTCACTTCAGTTGGCGCGGGTTCATCATGTGCAAACCAGCGGAACTTTACTTTTTTATTTTCATCCAATTCAAGGTAGTGACCACTTGAATAAAAATCTCCAATCCACCATAAATAAATTCGTCCATTCACATGCGGTGACACAGTTGCCACATCACACAGCCATTCACGCAGAGATGTAGAATTCGTAAACGCTCGATACGCCCACTTGACTGGTGCATTGACAGAAACTTCAGCAGTTACAGTTGTCATTGTGCTTCTCCTGATTTTTTTGTTTATTGTAATTAGTTTGCTTTGAATTTACACCCTGCTGGAGGAGGGGAAATTCTTTATTTGCAAGTTGCAGGTTGGAAAGTTAGAAAGTTACGGAGTAAAATAGAAAAGTTGGGAAATATGTAACTTCCTAAACAATGACAAACAAACTCCGTGTTTTCCTGTGTCACTCTTCAACAGATAAACCCATTGTGCGGGAGATATATCAACGGCTGGAATCCGAAACTTGGCTTGACCCATGGCTCGACGAAGAGAATCTACTCCCCGGCATGGATTGGGACATGGAAATTGAAAAAGCAGTCGAAGCCGCAGACGCAGTCATTGTTTGTGTATCTACCAACTCTGTTTCAAAAGAGGGATATATCCAACGAGAATTAAAGTTTGTTCTCGATATTGCACTCGAAAAACCCGAAGGCACAATTTTTATTATCCCATTGAGACTTGATGCCTGTGATTTACCCCGCAGACTGCGCTCTTGGCAATATGTGGATTACTTCCCTGAGACTCAAAGAGAAAGAGCCTATCAGAAGTTATTACAATCTTTGAAACTTAGACATGGGCAGGATTTTTCTACAGAAATAAAAAAAGATGTATTTACTCAATCTGCTCCTGATGTTGCTGAGATTGATAATTCTCGCCGTGAAAAAATAAAAGTACAAGACGATTCTCAGAAACAAATTTATAAAGCTAACAAGTTTGACGTAGCAGGTCTATTGCTTTTGTTAATGTATTTTATTATTGAAGTGTTTGTTTATTTGAATGATTCAACTCTATTTTTGGATTATTCGCGACTATTTCTTTTAATATCAACTGGCTTATTTTTCATCATCAGACAACAAATACCCATGTCTACCTCATTTAAGACGACCATATTGGTTTATATGTTTTTATACCCAATTGTTTTTTATTTATTACAAATTGGAAGCGAATTTTCAGTGGGCTGGGCGTTGTTGACAATATCTTCTGTATTGACTTGTGGTTCGCTCATTGGGACATTTCAAGCCCCTATGAAAAAAGTTGCTTACTCTTCAATATCCTTAGGGGTCTTTTTATTACTTGTTGCTACTCAACTTGTTCTTCAAACGTTTGGGAACTATGACTCTCCAATTTTTATCATACAGTTTGTCGCCACACTGATAACCTCAATTTTAATATGGATGGATTTGTAATTATCGGATAAGAAAACTAATCTACGGGTAAAATTAATCTCACCATGCTAAGTGCGACGCACCCCGGACAGGGAACACAATGGCAAAACGAAAAACAGTTTTCCTCCCAAACAATTACTACCATATCTATAATCGTGGCGTTCATTACAATAATATTTTTCGCAATGATGCAGACTATAAATTTCTTTTGAAATATATTAAAAGAGAAATGAAGCACTGTGGAATTACAGTCATTGCCTATTGTTTAATGAATAATCACTTTCATCTTCTCTTGCGACAAGATGGGGATGTTGAAATCAGTGTGTTTATGCAAGCAGTTTTTAATATTTACACAAAAGCATTTAATACAAAATATAAACTTTCGGGAACTTTATTTGAAAGCGCATTTAAGTCAATTCATGTAGATAGTAATGAATATTTATTGCATTTATGTCGTTACATTCATCGAAATCCACTTGATGCAAATATTGTAGTGAAACCTGAACAATGGGATTATTCAAACTATGCAGAGTTTATTGGCAAACGAAAAGGTACACTCGTTGACCATAAATTTGTAAAAATAAATTTCGGTTCACCTGAAGCCTATGAAGATTTTGTGATGAATTACACCCCGCCTGAAAAAATACAAAAGAGATTAAGACATTATTTGTTTTTGGATTAAAGTGACTTGCGCCCGGAGTGCGTCGCACCTTGCGGGCTGGATACTCCTTGCTAGTGAAACGAATCTACAGGTAAAATTCATCTCACCATGCTAAGTGCGACGCACCCTCTCCCCATCTTAATCGCCGCGATTTTCTTGTGGTTTGAGCAATAGGTGAATGCCATACAATTACAGAATGGATTATTAAATCAAGGGGTAAATGCTATATGGAACAGGAGTCTTTATATGAAATCGGAATCAAATAAAATAACAACTGATATGGATGTGGAAGAAAAAGTTGCTAAATCATCTTTGAATAGGCTTATTGCTTGGGCAACTGTTTTAGGATTTTTGATTATATTTATAGGCGTTTTTATAGAAAAATATGATGTGCCATCAGTGGTCAATGATGTTCTTTTCGCAATTGGAACTTCAATAATTGCTTCAGTAATATTTTACATACTATATTCACGCACAGCGGAAAAACAAGTCTTAAGTGAAATAAGTATAAGCACAACTAAATCTGCTATTTTGTTTTCTTATAAAGAGTTTCAAGAAAGATTTGCACGTCAATTGCCATTAAAAACTTATCCTAAGACTGATAAGCCATCAAAAGAATTTAACGATGATTTCGATAGATATTTGCGGGAGTCAAAAATATTTTTTTTCAAAAGCGACTCGGCTGGCTATCTAAGTTATAGATTAAATAAATTATCTAAGCAGGGGTTGATTGCTAGTAAGGAAGTAAAAATAATGATTGCAGATCCAAGAGAAGTCCATGTTTTTGAAAGCGATTTGCGGATGTCTTTGAAAAATAACCAAGATATTAAGAAAAATAGTCAAGATAACGATTTGCTTGGGAACTTAGAAATATCTGCTTTTACCAATAAAATTCAAGGACTGCGCAAAGAAGTATACATTACTCTTGTTGCTTTGTTCGATATAAAACACCTAGCTAAAACTGAAGTGTATCTTCATAAAGAATATCCATTTTTCCGAGCAGAAATTTTTGATGGAGCTATATTTCTTAATTATGTTCTTGGTGGAGAATATCCTAGTACATATCTTTACCCTAATACTACATATATCTATGATGCATACTACTTAAATTTTAAGCAAAATTTCAATCCTCCTTTAATTAATATTGTATTTGATAAGAAATTAACAGATAATAAGTTTTTGAAAATACTTAAAACTCTTGGCTGTAAACATAGTATTGAAAACTTAAGAAAAGGAAAAGATGAAAGGTTTGAAAAATATCATAAAGAAGAAAGTTCAGAGAAATGAAAACAAAAGTAGTTATTGTTTCTTGTTATGGGTATATGCAACCTCCTAATGCTGAACCTCTTTCTGCTGAAATATTGCATAGTTCATTATTATCAAAATTTACTCCTGAGGAAATTGATTGTTACCATGAGGTTTTAGATTATCGTATAGACCCAATGGGTTATTTGCTTGCAGATAAGTTGAGCGTTTCTGATATTAAACCAGATGTCTTAGGTATTTCTATTCCTCAAAGTACATACGATTTATCTATAAGTTTTCTTGATGCATTTTTCCTTAAGAATCCAAATACTTTGATTGTATTAGGACATGCCCTTCCTACTCATTCACCTGATATATTTCTCCAAAAATATTCTAATGCCCTAATAGTTCGCGGTTGGGGTGAAGAGACTTTTTGTGAAATAATTGCAGGAGTAAGAAGTAAAAAACTAAACCTCTCGAAAATACCTAATTTAATGTATTTTGAAAATGAAATTAAAAAAAATATAGTAAAGTGGCCAACTACTTATACTAAACCAATTCGATACCAACCTAACGGGTATTTTGCGAGAATAGAGTCAAGTCGAGGTTGTCATTATGATGTGTGTACTTTTTGTACGAGACAGCCAAAAGCTTTAAAAAATATAAGTTGGTTTCGCTACCCAGTTCAAGAGGTATTAGAAGAGATTAGACATATAAAATCTCTTGGCATTTCAAGTTTTACATTTACTGACGAAGATTTTATTGGTAACGATTTATCAGGGGCAGAAGAACTTGCAAATGGGCTAACAGAAATTTCTGATATAAAATTTTCTCTATCAGTTCGTGTTGATAATATTATTAATTTAAGTGAATCTGAAGAGATGAATAATCGCCGTTTTTCCCTCTTGAAGCTCCTAAAAGCTGGAGGTCTCTCTTTAGTGTACTTAGGGGTTGAGTCTTTGTCAGATACACAGTTAAGAAGATATGGTAAAGGCGTAACAGCTTCAGAATCTATTAAAGCATTAAATATTGTGCGCGATTTAGAAATACCAGCTGAGTTTGGATATATATTATTTGATCCGTTCCTTACTTTTGATGAACTTGAAGAAAACATTAGCTGGCTTGCTAAATCGAATTTTTGGATGGATGTTGGGCAACTATTTAATAATCTTAGAGTTCAAAAAGATACAGCCTTCGTAAAGCATTTGCAAAATAAAAATTTATTGGGCAAATATGACCCGAATACAATGGATTATGAATATGAATTTGAAACTCCAATTATAGGGAAAATGGCTTCTTATTGTATTCAATGGAAAGAAGAAATTGACGAAGTTTATTCACTAGCGCGAAATGTTCAAAGAACAAAATTATCTGAAAGTCCGAGTGATAAGTTTATTTACAATTATCGTTTGTTAGAATTTAATATATTGAAAGAATTTGTTAAGATCGCAGATGGTAACGGTAGTATTTCTTTTGATAATGACCTCAAAAATCGACGTACCGAGTTAGTAATTGACCTAAAACAAAGTTTGGAAAATATGAATCTTTTAGAATCAGAAGTGAATTTATTAAAAGCAATAAATAGTTATATGATGAAGTGGGTTAATAAAAATTAATTAAATTACTTACCCAACCTCGCTCTTTCTTCTTCAATCACACTTTCATCCAACTTCTTAAACAACGGAGCAGGTTGATTTAACTTAAAACCAGGCTTTAAGTCACTAGGTTTCCATTGAATGCCTTCGATACCCTTATATCTCAGCACAGTATGTGTACCTAATGAGTCAGATACTTCTTCAGTAAATTGTTCACCAAACAATGGAGTTTCATAACCGAAGAATCCATGTAACTTTTCAGAGGTAAACGGCAAGAAAGGGGAGAAGATGACTTTCAATGAGTCAATTGCTTTCAAAGCCGTGTAAATTGTTTTGCTTGCACCTTCTTTATCCGTTTTCACAGCAGACCATGGTGCATTCACATCCAAATATTGATTCACATTCGTAGCAAGTTTCAAGGCTTCACTCAATGCTGAACGAAGATTCACTGCTTCAATTTCTTTGCCAACAGTTAAGAATCCATTTTCAATTACAGCAAGCAGGTCGAGGTCAGAGCCTCGAAGCGTTTTTAAATCAACATCTGGCACATGCCCATCCCAATTCTTATAACAAAAAGACAACACGCGATTCGCCAAGTTGCCCCAATTGGCAACGAGTTCATTGTTATTGCGCGCCACAAACTCAGCCCAATCCCAATCGCTGTCTTTATTTTCAGGCATATTGGCAGTCAGATAATATCGCAACGCATCGGGGTCATAACGAGTCAACGCATCGAGTCCCCACACTGCCCAATTGCGCGAGCCGCTAATTTTTTGCCCTTCAAGATTCATAAATTGATTCGCGGGTACATCATACGGCAATGTTAATTTTGTTTTATCACCTGCAAAAATTTCTGTGAACTGTTCATTCACGCCCATTAACTCTGCGGGCCATAACGATGTATGAAAGAAGATATTATCTTTGCCGATGAAATGATATTGTTTAGCTTTTGGATTCGTCCACCAATCACGCCATGCTTCTTTATTATTTGATAATTGACTCCACTCAATTGGAGCTGATAAATATCCTATCACCGCTTCAAACCAGACGTATAACTTTTTTGTGTCCCAAGCAGAATCATTAACTGGAACTGGGATACCCCAATCCAAATCACGTGTGATGGGACGTGGCTTGAGTCCTTCCGCTTCGATCTTGCCAAGCGATTCACCTAACACTGTATCTCGAAAATGTTCAGCACGTTCTTTCAAAAAGTTTTTGACATCGGGTTCAAGCTTGGATAAATCAAGATAAAAATGTTCTGTATCTCGTAATTCAAGGGCTCCATCCCCAGTCTTCGCACGCGGATTTTTTAACTTCTCAGGCTCAAGCACATTGCCACAATTATCACATTGGTCAGAACGTGCGCCTTCAAATCCGCAGATGTAACAAGTCCCTTCTACATAACGGTCTGGCAAAAATTTATTTGCACTGGGTGAAAACCATTGCTTGCTAAATTCTTTGAACAAGAATCCATTTTTCTGCAATGCAAGGAACACCGCTTGTGAAACTTTGAAATGATTTTCGCTGTGGGTGGTTGTGAATAAATCGTAGGTGATGCCATAGCCTTTGAATACTTCGATAAAAGAATTATGATATTTTTTATACACTTCTTCAACAGGCTTGCCTTCTTTATCTGCCGCAATGACAACAGGCGTGCCATGAGAATCAGTTCCTGAAACGACGAGGACATTATTCCCTTTGAGTCTGTGATAACGTGCAACAATGTCACCAGGTAAATGTGAACCCGTGATATTGCCCACGTGAATCTCTGCATTTGAGTAGGGCCAGGCGATGGCGATTAAGATATTTTCGGTCATGTTGAACTCCATTTTCTATATGTCGTTGCGAGCCACGCTCATGTTCTATGTGGCGAAGCAATCTCCTAGTTACTGGGGGATTGCTTCGGCGGGCGAACACCGCCTCGCAATGACATGGTGATTTTACAAACAAAAAGGCTGTCCGCGAAATGGACAGCCTGTATGCTTTGATACAAAACTTATGCTTTCCATTTGGCGCAGTTGAACATCTCCATTTGCATGGCCATGGTCATTGGCACCATTGGGAAAGTGGATTTGAATTTCATAGTCAATATTTTAGACAGACGAAGTCACTTTGTCAATAGCGGGTTTTTGTTTCATTTTGTATGCAATGAATAAAAATAGGAGAACCAAAATTGTTGTTCCCAAACTCCATAAATCTTTATCGGTCAATGCTTGTTGCGCGAGTGCAAATAACGAAACCACATCTAACAAAATCAAAAAAACAAAAGATAAAAGATAACTTCGTGTTTTTTGTACCAATGTCGCCACAATCCACACAATCGGAATAATATATGTGATTTGGTCATACGCCCACAAATAGATTGTGCTAACGAACCCAATTGGGATGATTAAATTCATCGCCTCCCAACTTGACCATGCTTGGTTTTTCCATAGGAAATATCCTGCTCCCCCCAGCAGACTCAAACTCAACGCCGCGCCTAAAAATGTAAAGCAAGTTGATTCGCCATTACATAACAAATAACCAAACGCCCAGACGTTTGAATGCACACCTTGAGTCCTATCCATCACGGCATCACTCGCGCCGATAAATTTTTGAACCCACTGTGGGTCTTGGATTAAGCCAATGATAAATAACAAAATTCCGCCAATTCCAATGCCGATAATGGCTTTCCAATTTTTCTTAATCAAAAACCATGAACCTACTAATAACAAAATTGTGAGACCTTGTGGTGGCTTAAGCATGGTCAATGACAATAAAATCCCCGCCAAGATAAATTTCTCTTTTTCAAGTAATAGGACGGCAAGCATAAGAAATAATAACGCAAACGCGCCTACCGCGCCTGTGTGCAATGTTAAGTAGCCTGGACCAAAAAATATCATGGCTAAAAAGATGGGAATTAATAATCTTTTTGCCGCTTCATTATTTGTAAGATTTAATAAAAGATAAATTGAAATAATGATAATTAATAAAGAAGCAATTTGCCAAATGGTGTATGCCGTTCCCATTGAAAAGAAACCCAATGGAATACATAAAATTGCTAATGGCAATGGATATGGAAAAATACGATTCGGTTGCCATTTGATTCCATATTTTTCATGGTTGGCGATGTATGTCGTTTCATCATACGGATTTTCCCCATCAATCGTCATTTTGCCAGCCAGCCAAAAAAATGCGAAGTTTGAATCTTGATAATCAAATCCCTTACTGATTTGCAGGCGTGCGTAGATGATTCCACTAATGATTAATAAGGAAATAACGATATTAAGAAAATTCTTTAGTTTCGGCGGCATGTGTTTTTATTTGACGGCAGACAACTGACCGCAGACAGTTTTTCCTTCTTCTGTCGGCGGTCTGCGGTCTCTTTTACTTCAACAAGTCTTTTAGTTTTGCAAACGGAGAATCAGGCTCCGCAGGTCTGTGACCGCAATCTTTGATATTCAAATTCTGACCACATTCAGGGCATAAGCCTTTGCAATTTTCATCATGGACTGGGCTGATGGGAATCTCTAAAATTGCAAAATCGCGGATGAGTTCTTCTAAATCCAAATGTGCATCATCGGGAATGATAAGCCCTGATTCGGTTTCGGAGCGTTTATCAAAAGCGTAAAGTTCTGAGAAAGACCAATCCAAGGCATATTCAAACTTGGTCAAACAACGCACACATTCCAAGTCAGTTTCTGCTGAAAATTCGGCTTGTAGAATTAAACCTTGCGGCGTTTTACCGACATTTGCATTCCCCGAAAAATTTCTTAATTCAAGGTCATCTAAAGCGATTTCATCAAACTCAAAAGGAAAGTCGTGGTTATAACCGACTTCTTCATGGATGATAAATCCGACGTTAAAACGAAAGGGTTTTTTCATAGGGAAAGGATGAATTATGAAGGATGAAAACTACAAAACTAATAAACTAATTAACTAGTAAACTAATCAGACTTTTCTATCAACAATATATTTCGCTAAATTCTCTAATGCATCACGTTCTGCACAAGGTTGGATATTTTCTAAACAGGCAATGGCTCTATCAACATAATTTTCGGCTTCTTGCATAGCTTTTTGAGTGGAGTTGCTGGCGCGAATGTTTTCTACTAAACGAGTCATGTTTTCGTGATTCGTCCAGCCACCGTTTGCAAGCGAGAGAATGTCGGGGTCATGTGGATTGGCTTCGGCGTAGTAAATGCCGGGGAGCGTGACCAAGCCGTTATGTAAGTCTGAACCGATGGGTTTGCCAACAGAAGTTTGGTCGCCAGTGAAATCCAAAATATCATCCACAATTTGAAATGCCATGCCAAGTTGATATCCAAACTCACGCATACACTTAATCGTTTCATCATTGGCAGGGCTGACCATTGCCGCCGCGTGAGATGTCATTTCAAATAAAGAAGCAGTTTTGGCATAAATTCTTTTGTAATAATTATCTCGATTAACTAATCCACGAGAATTAAACATTTGAGTCAATTCGCCATTGACAATGATTGAAAGTGTATCTGCAAACAGATTCATCAAACGTAAATCGTCAGTTTCGGCGGCGAGTTTCGCGGCGCGAGCAAAAATAAAATCGCCAGTTAACACAGTTGCAGGTGGAGCCCAACGTGCATTCAAAGTTGGCGTGCCACGTCGAAGCAAAGAGCCGTCAATTAAATCATCGTGGACAAGTGTGGCAGTGTGAAGCAACTCAACAGCCGCGCCAAGCGTGACCAATTTTTCCAACGGGGCACCCAGCATGTTTCCAACGAGCAAGCCGAGGGTAGGGCGGATGCGTTTGCCTCCCGCTTTCATTAAATGCTCAAGTGCGGCACGCAAATCGGGGTGCGCCGAATCCGCTTGTTCGCGCATTCGGTCTTCGACAAGTTTTATTTCTTCGGTTACAGGTGAGATAAAAGTAATAGCATTCATTCAGTCTCCCCAAGCAAAGAGTTGCGCCGCATTTTGAGTTGTAATTGCGGCAATCTCCGCAGGGCTTTTGGAATGGATTTCTGCTATTCTATCAGCAATGTGCAAAATGTACGAGGGTTCGTTCCTTTTTTCACGAACGGGAATCGGGCTTAAAAATGGCGAATCTGTCTCAATTAGTAATTTTTCCAAAGGCAATTGAGCAATAATTTCGCGTTTTTTATCTGCGTTTTTGTAGGTGACGGGTCCCGAAACGCCAATGTAAAAATTTAAGTCTAAACCTTTTTGGGCGGTTTCAAGCGTGCCATTAAATGAATGTAGCACGCCAGGTTTTTCTGCCAACGAGCCTGATAAACTTTTTTGCCATTCTTCCAAAATGTTTAACAAATCAACAGACGCTTCGCCAAACCAAGCATCATTTTCTTCGCGCATGTGAATGATGACAGGTTTATTGACTTCTTTTGCAAATGCTAATTGCTGTTTCAAAACATCGCGTTGAAATTCGCGTCTATCTTTTTCTTTAACCCAATAATAGTCAATGCCAATTTCTCCAATCGCAACCACTTTTGGATGATTTGCTAACGCTTTCACTTCATCAAAATTTTTTTGATTAAATTCTTCCAAGTCAGTTGGATGAAAACCGACAGCGGCATACACGTTTGGATATTTTTCTGCTAACTTGACCGCTTCTTTACTTGATTTATGCTGGAGTCCTGGAACCAGCATTTTACTTATCCCCGACTGTGTGGCGCGTTGAATTACTTCTTCGCGGTCAGCATCGAATTTGTTATAATCAAGATGGCAGTGGGTGTCTGTGAGTCTCATACCTACATTATAATGCTGTAAGGTTTTCAATAAATTTTTTGAGGTGAACTATGGATAATATTGAAAAATATTTAGAAGATTTAAAAAGTACCAGTGCCAATAGACGTTTTGAGGCTTGTAAGTCTTTACGTCGTATAAAAGAAATACCAGAAAGTGCAGTTAATGCCCTTCTGGAAACTACCAATGATACAGATTTCTTAGTAGCATGGGAAGCAAAAAAAGCATTAAAGTCTCATAATGTGCCTATAGAAACACATAGTAATGAATTCGATGCCAGCCAATCAAAGAAGGCTTCGATTTTTCCTCTCTTGGCAGTTCTGTGTTTCATGTTGAGTTGCCTTGTTTTCGGTATACCTTCATCAAAACCTCTTCCATCCTCAGTTCAAGGCTTGGCATTTCTGAACAATTTATTGCCAGCGGCGCTTCTATTTGTGCTTGGATTGATATTTTTATTGCCCTTACTAGATAAAAAATCTCAAACTGATAATCCTCAAGACAGTAATGTAAAAACACGAGTAGATTCAGATAAAAACGGAGAAAAAACCGATGTATCTCACCAGTAACGAAATGAATCATTAAACCTATGGCCCGTCATTATTATTTTTGTGTTGGGCATGTTAATTGCAATCGTATCAAGTTTACTTAAGTAAGTAACATAAAAGAAAATCACCGCCTACTTTTTGGCGGCGATTTTTTTCTTAGGCTTTTTACTAATTTTATATTTTGCTTTTGTCTCGCCGACTTGCTTGGTCGGGATAATTGAAATCAAAGTTCGTAAGGCTTTGTTCACACTTTCGGAATCAGGGAAGTAAATTGCAATATCGGGTTCAAGTGTGATGGTGGGTCCAAAATGTTTTTCGGTCACAGTTCCATCCTCATTGTGGATTCGGACTGTGTAACCTTGTTGCCTAGCCTTGTAATATTTTCCGCGAATCGGTTTTTTTCCTGTAAAATCATATTCAGGCAACATGCCATCATCATAATCTTTATAACTCTTTTTATTTGTTTTCTTCATATATTTTTCTTTCACTTGATGTTGCTTTGCGGCAACTGATAATCCGAACTATAACAAAATCTTCTGTTTCTTCTTTTTCAACATGAACAACCAATAAAATTCTTTGAAATTTAGATATTCCGATGCTTATTAATCTATCTTCTTTTTCTGAGTGTAATTCATCAGGAAAAGTAACTAGAAAAGGATCATCAAAAATTGTTTCGCCTTCCTCAAAACTTACCTTATGTTTTTCAAGGTTAATTTTGGCTTTCTTTTTATCCCAATCATATATTTCTTTCATTCTTAAATTATACCGTTTTTTAGTTTTAATATATTTGCAGGTTGAACCTTCTAACGTTTCAACCTGCAAACTTTACAACTCAAAAATTATTTTATCCCTGCAACCTTGAGCCCATCTTCCAAAATCCCCTTGACTTTATCTTTATGGCGTGTCTCAGTATAAACACGCAGAATCGGCTCTGTTCCACTAAAGCGGATTAACATCCAACCACCATCTTCCAATTTATATTGAAACCCGTCGACTGTAATTAACTCAGTGACCTTCAATCCACCAAGTGTTTTGGGATTATTATCCATGATAATTTTCTTGCGTGCTTCAGCATCACCACTAAACGGACTATCCACACGGTCGTAATAATATTCACCGCCAACTTTTTCAAATAAATCTTTGAGCAATTCAGTTGGTTTTTTGCCTGTCTTGACCATGAAATCAAGCATATACAAGCCTGCCAAAATTCCATCACGTTCAGGGACGTTTCCACGGAAAGCATAACCACCAGATTCTTCACCACCGATTAATGCATTTGTTTCTGTCATTTTCGGTGCAACGAATTTAAATCCCACACCAGTCTCATGGACAGGGACTCCATAAATTTCACCGAGTTTATTCAACATGCCTGTTGTAGATAAAGTCTTTACAATGTCACCACGTTCTTTGCGAATTTCAAGTAAATAATATGCAAGCAAAGCATACACGCGCAATTGATTAATAAACTCACCATTTTCATCACCGATGCCACAACGGTCAGCATCACCGTCGGTGATTAACAATACATCAGCCTTATGCTCCACTGTCGCGCGCAGACCAACATCAATGTTAGGTTGAATCGGTTCTGGTCGTTTCATCTCAGGGAAAGATGGATTGCGTTCATTATGAATCTCAATCACTTTTGTTTTTCCACCTGCTAATAATCTTGGAAACCAACCCGCACCGTTGCCCCACATTGTATCTACCATCACAGTCAAGCCAGCGTCTTTGATAGGTTGTAAATCAATCAAACCATCGCGAGTGAGATGTTCAATATATGGAGTCGCCGCGTCAAATTTAACAATCTTGCCAGCAGACTCTGCTTCTTTATAATTTTTTCGCTTCACATCTTTGACGTCATCAGGAATGCCCGCTTCGATTTGTTTCAAACCTTCGGGGTCAATTGCGCCACCTGTCTCATTGCGGACTTTGAATCCATTATCAGTGGGTGGGTTGTGACTCGCCGTAATGTTGACAGCACCTGCGGCTTTTTTATCCACAACTGCATAAGCAATGACTGGTGTTGGCGTTGCACCATCTGTTAAATAAACTTTCAAACCATTGCCTGCTAATACTTCGGCAACTGCGGCGGCGAAATGTTCACTGCTGAATCGCATATCATGCCCAACTACAATCCATTGACCTTTTTTGCCAATAGATAACATATATGATGCAAAACCTTGCGCCGCTCTACGAACATTATCAAACGTGTAATCTTCTGCAATGACTCCCCGCCAGCCATCGGTTCCAAATTTCAATTTTTGTGCCATGTCAATTCTCCTAAAAAATAATAACTTGCGAAATTATAACATTCATGTTGGTTATGTTTTACTATGGCGATTAAAATAAAAAGCGGATATCAAATCCGCCTAATGCTACAACCTCCGCACTTTTGTCAGTTGTTTACGTTCAGTTTTTTGTATTCTAAATACAGTTTTAATTTTTTATACTCCAGAGACTTCATATAATTTTCCATATATGAATAGTCAGGCTTGTCATCTGCAGTTTTGGGTAAAAGAATCTTTGTTTTTTTCAATCGGGTCAATGTTGCACCATTTCCGCCCCAATTAAATTTTTTCATTTGTATTTTAAGCAATGCAATAATGAATTGAGCATTGTGTTCGTTGAGTTCATCAAATTCTAAAATTTGTATATTTTGTCCAGTATAAAATTTTGTTTTTTGATAAAACACAGTTTGCGTATCTAATCCGATTGTAATTACGTTCCCTTTATCAGTAGAGTATTTAGCTTGTTGTTCTCCTACAAACAAATCATGACCATTATTTTTTTCTGTTCGTGTGATGTATGGAAACGAACCTTGATTACCTGTTAGTTTGATTTTATCTATACCACTTGAAGTAGAATAAATATTGAATCTATCTCAAATTGTTAACTCTCGCCACTCAATTTTATAATTTAAATTTATCCCCCCCCCCCCCCCAATTTTATATTATTGATTTTCAATAATATATGATTTTTGTATTTTCCCAATAATTCTTTTTCCTTTTGCTTCATATAGCTTTCCATAAAAGCGTAATCGGGTTTGCCTTTAGAATTTACAGGAAGTAGAATTTTTTCTTTTTGAATACGTTGGTCATTTATTTCTCTGTTGAAACTATATTTTTCGCTAAGTCTTGAAATAATTGTTGCTAAAAACAAATAAGTATATTTGTTGAAATTTTTGTTTTCAAGTTTTGTAATGTGGTCACTTGCAATAACATTAAATGGTTGAAAAAAAGTTGCACCAACGCTTCCGCTATTTGCAATCGTTAAGCAGTTATCAAATATTCTTACCCCTCTTGTATTTCCAATAAATCCGTCAATTCCGTTGTTTAATGCAGTAGAAGAAGCATAGGGGATATTTCCCTCAATGTGGTCGTCTTTTTTGAGTCGTTTTCCTCTTTGGATTGAATCAAAAATTTCTGTTAGAGAAAATTCTTTCCACTCTTTGTTTGACAATTCCATAGGTTATTTCTCTTCTTTATCAAATAAATAACTTCTGTCTTGCATAATCATGCTAAATTCAAAAGTTAGAAAGTCGCCAATCGTTTTTTCAAAATCTGCTTCCGTAGGAATTTCATCATTGAAGTAATAAAATGAGTGCAACCATTCATCTTCCGCTTCAATAGTAGTTTTTACACAAAACTTTGTTTCGGCTTCAATACGGTCAAACCAAACGTCAAGTAAATGTTGCTTTTTATCTTTGGCTTCAATGGTCTCTACAAGCCCGCGATGTTTTTGCACTTCAAAACCGTCTTTTTCAAAGTTAATAAACTTTACTTCTTTATCTTTGTAATGTGGAATACCAGCGGTGAAAACCGCAATACAAGGGTTTGTTCCAATTCCGTAAAACGTGTTTTTATTAAGTGTAATCACTCCTTCCAAAGTGTGATGTTTTAAGATATTTTCTTTTATGGCTTGCTCTTCTTTGGTTTTTCCTGTCATTGAAGATTGCGGAACAATCACAATCACTTTTCCGCCTTTTGTTATAGAGTTTAGTAAATGTTCTGTAAAATTGATTTCATATAAACTCGAGTTGCTCTTGCTTCCCATTGAATAGGGCGGGTTCATCATACCAACTGTACAGCCTTTTAGTTGTAACTGAGCAGGATTTTGTTTTAAGAAATCTTCTTGTTCTAAATTGCTTTTTCCATCACCACGCAAAATCATATTGGTTGTGGCAATCGTAAACATATAAGCTTGCATTTCAAAACCGTACAATTGATTTTTTCTAATATCTTCTTGTTGATTTTGTTTATTTGTTTTTTGCAACATATCGTGCATTGCTGAAATCAGAAAACCTGCTGTTCCGCAACACGGGTCAAAAACGGTATCGGTCGGTTTTAATTCTGCTAAATCACAAAACAATTCGGTAATGTGTTTCGGAGTAAGTACAATTCCTAAAGTTTGTCCGTCACCACCTGAATATGACATAAACTCACTATAAAATCTGCCTAAGTAATCTTCTGCAGAATCTATGTATTTAATGTTTTTGTAAATATTTTCGTATAAAAATTCTGTATAGTGTTTTAACGGTGTTTTCTCTAAGGTTGGATTAACTTCGTTAATGGCTTTGGCATCTTTGATAACCAAAAATTGGCTTAACAATTTATCTTTTTTGACTTGTGGCGAAACGTTGGCACGTTTTAGATTCTTTTCGATGGCTTCATAAATTTTTTCGCCATCAGTTGTTGTTTGGTCGCCTGTTAAACTATCAATACTGAAACCTTTATGTTCCATTTCACGCAATGCCAAAAGAATGCCTGAAACAATAAGCGGTTTGTCTTTATCTTGAATACTGCCATAATTTCGCAAATCTTCATGAAGGCTTGCGGCATCTTTCAGAATTTCTTCAGTTGTTTTTTCTTCTGGCGTTTGTTCTTTTAAAATATTTTTGGTGTAGTATTCGTCAATATTTTTTTCGTTGAAAAGTGTAAACGTTTCAACATCTTCCAATTCTTTGTAACCGCCTCTTTCATCAATAAAAATTGGGGAAATTTTGTGTCGTTTTTTGTTGCCCGAAACTCCAAATGCAATGATTTTTTTATAAGATGTATTTTGTGATAAATGTTTTCCGTAAAACAACGCACCATTTACAGCATAGTTCTTTATGCTTGTAACGTCATTAGAAATTATGTCTTTATCATTACGTTTAACATGTTGAGAAACGTCAGCTTTGTTTTCTACAATTAAAACAAAGTCTTTCACTACACCGCAGTATTCGGGAAAGCCAACTTTTCCTGTTCCTGCTTTTGAAGCGGATTGCAATGCTTTGTTAATTTCTTTAATATTGCTTCCTTGAGGGTGTAAATCTATGTTTGCTTCTTTGAGCATTTCATAAACCCAAAGGTCTGTAAGAACTTCTTTTTTTGCCATATATTTCTCCACTACCAGTTTACTAGCCATCAGTTTTGCAATAATTTTGTCATTGACAACTTTTTGCAACTTTTAAAGCCAAGATTGTAAACTTTTTGCCTGTTCATTGTAAACTTTTTTGATTTTATTGTAAACTTTCATGGTGTTGGTGTGACCGACGGAACATCAAACGGAGTTGGAGTAAAAGTTTCAACAAAAGGTGCAGGCGTTGGGGTTGATGTCGCAATTGCAGTCGCTTCACCGCTTATCAAAATTTGCCAAGCAATTTCCAAATCACCAGATGCAACGACGGGGAATTGTGGCAAATTGCCCAATGCCAAATCCAAACGTGCCACCACTTGATTCAATACTTCATCATTTGTTTCAGTTTGTAATGCAAACAATACATCTCGCGCACTTTGCACATCTTCTTTTGCCAAACCAAAATTACTTTGTGATAAATACAAACGCGCCCGTCCGAGCATGTCAAATGCACGCGCTAACATCACCTCATGTTTTAATTCAAGCAAGACCACATTATTATTTTCTTCTAATTGATTTTCAATCGTAGCTTGTATTTCATCTAATTTTTGTATCGAAGCAGAATGTGTTTCAATGGTTGTTTCCACAGTGATTAAGCGATGATTCAATTCCGCAACTTCGGTTTGTAATCTCGCAATTTCATTTTCTAAATTATTAACGCGTGAAGAATTTT
>JAEURH010000074.1 GCA_016789365.1 Anaerolineales bacterium | reverse complement strand
ATTTTTCCGCGCGAGTCGTATGTCACTGCAAATTCTAAAGTCTCACCCAAACTTTCAGCCATTTTTCTTAAATAATTTTTCGCATGATATGGCGAGCCAAGTTCATGCATACTTTTTGCAATTGCTTCATAGGCATCATCTAGCAAATCCAAATGCCCAAAACGAATTTGAAATCCTTTTTTCAATGACTTGCGAATGTGATTGCGATGGTCAGATGAAAATTTTTTTAACAAGTCATCTGGATTTGAAGATAAATCTATACGATAGGTCTGATATACAGGATGTTGTATCCAATTTGATGGGGGAGATGAAGCGGGTTCATCAAATCGAATGGAAACATATTCCGTTTCAATTTCTTTTGCGAGTTGACTCGCTGAATTCAACAATTCATTTCGAGCCGATTCACTTTCATAAGCAAATCCGCCATAACTGCCAAATGGAGCAGTTGCCAAATAATGCCCAAACACAGGATGCTTGATTTCAGTCAATGAAAGTGCGCCAACGATTTGATTATTTTCTTCGGCAACAAAACGATGGATTTTATGAGCATACATTTCATGTACGAAATTCATCCATGAATCAAGCCCAATGTAACTGAGTTGACCTTCAAGATAAGGCGCGTTTATCGAATCAACTTTTTGAATATTCATTGAGATAATCTTTCATCGTTGAGGTTGGGAAGTTTTTCAACAAGTCTTTAAGAAATGCGGATTTATTTAATGTAAACGGAAAAAGCAAAGGATGATGAAGCATATCTACTGCAATTTTTTTTATAAAATTTTTTGGCGAAATAATTTCATACGGATGTAAAAAGATAACAGGACTCAACCCTGCTTTCAATTCTTTTTCAATCATGTTGAAAACAATGTTTCTAAATAATCCGCTCATCATACTCGAACCATAAGGGAATTCACCGCGAATGACAAGAGGAATATCCATTTTACGTGGAGCATGAAACTGTTTCGGTTTTGATAATAAAGGCAATGTGCTGACAGGAACTTCTTGAATTTTTCCTTTTTGTAAAACATTTCCACTTGGCGCATAAATAGAAGAGCTATATGTAAAGTTATATTTTTCCAAAAGCGGATACACGGCTTCGATGGTGTTAATCATCGGCGCACGATAACCTTGTACATTATATTTTTTTCGCCATTCTGCCGAGGCTTTGAAATCTTTTTCGATTTCAGCTTCGTTGGTTAATGGTCTGTGAATTTGGCAATGCAATCCAATTTCGTGCCCTGCAGACGAAATTTTTTGAGGTAAATCTGAATACCAGTCAATTAATTCGCCAACTAAATAAAATGAAACTTTTTTGCCATCAAAGATTTCGAGGATTGGGTCAATGACTTGATTACAAAAATTATCATCTAATGCGAAACGTTTTTCTGGAGGAAGAAAATCATAACGACGTGAAGGTGCAAACCATGATTCGTAATCTATGGTTAAAAGTAGGCGAGGAGATGGATTCATTAAAGAAAATTATATTATGGAACTTGTTTTATCAGACAAAATTGTGCGCCTTGACGTTCGACAGTGATTAAAGCAGGTACATCACGCATAAAGCGTAAATCTTCGTTAGAGCGTGTATTGACTAAATAATAATCACCAGAACCCATTTGATTTTGCTCAGTACGAAAATCTCGTATCTTGATATTTTCATTTGCATAATATTCAGCAATATACGGCTCACGGCGCACAAACAAATTGATTTCTTCATTTGTGATTTGATTTAATTCGAGAACTGCTTCACGATAACAAGTCAGCCAATATTCTGTCTCATAATTTCGGAATACAGTTTTGAGTCCGCCAGCAAAGTTGTTGTAATAAGCGTATTGATAGGGATGGAGTTGAATAATCGGAATAATTCCAAATAAAAGAAGAATTAACCCAATACTTGCAATTTGTATCCATTTATTTTTTATTACTTCTAATAACTTTTCAAATGCAAAGCCTGCGAAAATAAAAATGGGTGGCAAAATGAAAAGAAAATGACGATAGCCATCATACATGGAGGGTCTGCGGAGTAAGACATATAAAACTGGAATCACAAACCAAAATAATAAGATAAAGAGAGAAATTCTTTTTTGGTTATTTGAATTCCAAAAAGCTAAAATTATTCCAAACCCAAATAAAATCCATACAGGCTCGGTTTGCGTGTAGCCAAGAAGGAGCGGAAGATACCTAAGCGGAACTTCACCTGCTTGATAATTTTCACCTGCAAACAAAACATTGAGCTGTGTAGGGTTATCAGACATAAAGGCAAATACTTGAATAAATGTTTGTAGGGGATTAATCCACAAGTAGGGCCAGAAGAGGAAGGAAATTAATAATGAAAGTAAACCATAAATTGAAAACAATTTTAGGAAAGAATAAAATTTATTCTTTCCATCGCTGCCGAGGACGGTGGCTTGAGCGCGAGTTAATGCATAAAGAAAAGTTAGCAAAGCGGCTAATGGTCCAAGCACGCGGATTGAAGTGGCAATGCCCATAAAGAATGATGCTAATAAAATTTTTTGAAATGCAACGTCCCGCAGGTTGAATTTAAATCTATTTGTTTTTGAATCAAAACCTGCGGGACGGTTTATTATTGCATCTACCATTTCAAAACCGAAACACATGGAGCCAATGAAAAATACTAAAAATGGAATATCTTTTGGGTTGATGAAACTGTGTCCCCATAAAATTGGTTGGTAGCAAAATAACAAAGTCGCTGAAACAGCACCCAACTCGCTCATCCATTTTGAAGCGAAGCGATAGAAAAGATACACGCCGAGTTGAAATGTCAAGAAGTTAATCAAGTGCCAAGCGGAGGCGTTATCTAAAAATAATTTTAAGATTGAAACGATTGGATAAACAATAATAATGTAAGCAGGTCCGCGATTGGCATGGTCGCTGGCGCTTGCGCCAAACGCATTTTGTAAATCAAAATTTTCGCTGAACCAATTTGTTGGTGAATACGCATATTGCAGTGCATCGGCATATTCATAAAATAATGGTTCATCCCAAGTATAGCCATAATTTTGAAATGTAAAAATGCCGATGATTAAATTAATCGTCAGCAAAATGATGATGGGATGTTTGATAATTTTTTGCACAGTGGATTTTTATTTTTGCGAAATGCGGCGCTTCTGACGTGCTTCGGCTTGTTTCATTCTTTCGGTATCTTCTTCATTTTCAGCAACGAGTGGAGGCACAGCGGTTGGCTTTTCATTTTCATCAAGCGCAACATAGACGAGGTAAGCAGTGTTTGTATGCGTTCGCTCACCAGTGATTGGATTTTGCGAAATGACTTGCACTTCTGCTTCCATAGATGTTCTACCTGTGTATGTCACTTCAGCATTCAGTGTGACGAGGTCTCCAAGTTTGATGGGTTCACGAAATACCATTGAGTCAACAGCAACTGTAACAACTCGTGTTTGTGCATGTTTCATACAAGCCAATGCACCTGCTTCATCTACAAGTTTCATAATCCAACCGCCATGCACATTGCCAAGATTATTTGCTTGTGAAGGTTGCATGAGTTGTGCAAGCGTAATGCGTGAAGCTTTTGAAGTTTTTAATTTTTCCGCCATTGATTAATCCATATCTTCTCTTGAGTCACCGGAGTCGGTGGTGTGTAATCTTTCAGGCAGGTCTTGCAAAACATCAATAAGTGAATGAGTTAATTCAGGCATCATTGGTGCAAGTGGAATATTGCTGGGTGTCCGAATTTTTGCTGGCTTTGGTGGGGTTTTGAGTTTTGGCTTTAACGTGGATGTGGCACGTTTACGGACAATGCGCGGGTCGTTGGTTAATGTGCCAACATATTCACCAAGCACGGAATAGACTTCGCGCTTTGGAGTGACGAACCCAATCCATTCGCCGTTGCGATTAAACAAATGGGGGTATTGCAGAAACGCTTCTGCATCACCTTTGGTGGTGTAAATAGGAATAATCGGATTATTGCTCATGGTCTTACCTGTTCTTCATCTATATCATTATACGTCCAATAGCGGTTAATGAAATAATTCCATAACATCACAACACCAACGGCGGCGGCAAGGGTTAAATTTCTGGCATACACTTCGGCACTGATATAAGTTAAGTGAAATGTATTTTGAACAAATTTTAGTACAGGTGGCTCAAGATAATGCAAGGTTGGGATGCGAATGGCTACCCCTGCGGCGTTCACTACAAAAAACATACCAAGTTGGTTGAATAATGGGCGTGAGCGTGATTCGGGGTATGTCCAAAAACGATTCCATGTAAAGTTGTTGATTACTGCAACAATAAACGAAATAGTGCCAGCAAACACTAAAGGCAAACTTGCCCAATGCGCAAGCATGTTCATTACAACAAAGTCAATGATTGCGCCTAAAGCACCCACCAAAGCAAATTTGACGAATCGTTTTTGTTCTTTCCGTTCGCCCAGCATTATGCAAGCCCTAATTGTTGCTTAAAAAATGGAATGGTCTTACGAATGCCTTCCTCTAAATCTACTTGGGGTTGCCAATTCAACACTTGATTGGCACGAGAAATATCAGGTTGCCTTCTTTGTGGGTCACGCGCACTGCGAGCATCTTTATAAACAATACCTGCTTTGTTACCTGTAATTTTATTAATTGCCTCGGCAAATTGTAAAATGGTCATTTCAACGGGGTTGCCAATATTAACAGGATAATGTTCATCAGAATACAGTAACTTCACAATCCCATCTATCAAATCATCTACATAACAAAAAGAGCGGGTTTGGCTTCCATCTCCATACACAGTTAATGGTTCACCTAATAAGGCTTGCTTTAATAAATTAGGTAAAGCACGTCCATCTTCTAAATCCATGCGCGGACCATAGGTATTGAAAATTCGTACAATGCTTGTATTCACCCCATGAAAGCGATGATATGCCATTGTTAATGACTCTGCAAAACGTTTGGCTTCATCGTAAACGGCACGCTCACCAACAGGGTCCACATTGCCGGGGTACGTTTCGGCTTGTGGGTGAACTTCTGGGTCGCCATAAATTTCACTGGTAGAAGCCAGCAAAAAGCGAGAGTGATTAATTCTTGCTAAGCCTAAACAGTTATGCGTGCCTAACGCGCCTGCCTTCATGGTTTGAATCGGTAAATTGAAATAACCAGATTTTGATTGCGGATTTGGGCTAGCAGGCGAAGCGAAATGTAAAATTGCATCCACTTTGCCTGGCACAAAAATATAATTTGAAATATCACGCTTGAAAAAAGAAAATCTTTCATTGCCTGCTAAGTGCGCAATATTTTCGGGGTTGCCTGTTACAAAATTATCCATACCAATTACTTCATGTCCATCTTGTAGTAAATGGTCACAAAGGTGTGAACCTAAAAAGCCAGCCGCGCCTGTAATGAGAATTCGCATGTGTTGTAGTTATCCTTAACTCGTAAATTATTTTTTTATTTGACCACTGACGGCAGACCATTATCTGCCGTTTTTATTACTTCCAATCAATTTCACTAATCAAACCATCACCCGTTACTTGGTAACTATTGCCGCTACCACTATCAATTAACCACAAATTTCCCTGATGCACAATTGCAATAAAATTACCAGTTTGCCCGCTCAATGACGCAGGTGACCAAGCAGGGATTTGCGGCTCAATGCCGTTAGTATCCGCTGGTGGGAATAATAACCTGCGATTTGAGCCGTCTCTGTCCATTATGATTAAACGATAGCGGCTCGTATCGCTTTGCTCCACGAAAATAGATTGTAAATACGCAATTTGAAATGATTTTTCTTGACCATTATTTTGAATTGGTGAAACCGATGGATAAGCAAACATGCCTGTTGAGTTGACAAGTGTTACATTCGCTTCATTACTGAACGAGAGGGCTGAGAGGTCAAAATAAGGCGACTCTTCGCTGGTAATGGGTGCTGGTGCAGAAGCATGATTCACAAAATATAAACTATTTCCATCTGCCCCCCAAACCAACGGCGGAATCCATGCCCAATCACTGTGGGTGTTAAGAGGCGTAATATCAAGTAAAGGTTTGAGATAACCACCATCTTGGTCAACAAAGCCAATGCCATCGGGCCTAGCGTATGCTAAGCGACCATCTGGTGCGTAGGCAAAAGACATGCCCCACCAACCGTACACACCGCCACTATTTGCGGATAATAATTTGCGTGGTGAGGCGGTATTTGTAATACTCACTCGATATAAATCATTATTGGCTTGCCAACCTGGTGCAGTGCTTCGCGGCTCCACAGTGGAATAGGCGACCGAATTTGTGCCGGGAATCCATGAAGCAAAATGAACAACATTTTTTGCACCCAATGAAAAAGGTTTGGGGTCTAAGTTTTTTGTGCGCACTGCCCACAAGGTATTGATTTCTTCATCAGCAGGCTTGTTTGATTTTCTTGTATAAACTAAATATTCACCATTGGGTGAAAGTGTAAAAATTCTGCCATCTAAATCACCGGTGCTGACGATGACTCTACGATTGGCAGTGGAACCTTCCATAATCCAAGCATTGCCGCCTGCGAGATAGGCGATTGTGCCGGGGATATTGAGCGGAGCAAATGATGCCTGCGCGCCGACCATCACAATTTCTGGCAAGGCTTCGGTGATGACAACCGTTTTAACAGTTGTTTTGCTCACTTCAACGCCATCTTCCAAAATTCTGCGCGTGGTCACTTCTTCTAAACCATTAACTCCCGCTTGCACTAAGCGTGTTTCACCTTCGGGTAATGTTTCATTGCGGACAATTTGACGTTCAAATGGAACGACGACTTGTTCTGTATCAAATTTTTCTTGTACACGAGTGACGACAATTAAGTCGCCTTCATTGATGATTGTATAAAAAGGTGGTTCGGTTTTATCTAAATTACCGACGGTGATGCCTGCTGTTTGCAATGCTTGCGAGACGGTACTGCCTGCGGGTACATCTACTGCGTAGGTTTGTGAATCAACTGTGATGTTAATCGTTACATCTTCACCAAGTTGTGGTGAACGGCAAGCGATGATGAAGATAGTACAAAGTATCAGAACAGCAAACAGGCGCACGCGAAGTCTGAGGCGAGGCATTCGGGTATAATCTCAATTCTATTTGATTCGCCCTGATAGTGTCATAAGTCCATCAGCAATGGTGATGGTTTCTAAACGAAAGCCGACTGCAACGGGACCAAATGAGCCTGTGAAGGCTTCTTCGATTAATGCGCTCATGGCTTGATTAATTCCTTCGGGTGCTGGGAAGGGACCAAAATCGGCAGAGGCAATTTCGATTTTGGGTCCGCCAGTGACAGGGTCAACAGTAACGTTCATAGTGATTAACATATTTGCTGTGAACCAACCGCGCGTGATTTTGCCGTACATCAGCATTTGACCATTGCGTAATAAAATTTGCGGGTCGGTGAATGGTGGGTTGGCTTGTTTTGCTAGCCGTTCAGCCATGAACGATGTAAGTTGTGCTTCGGTAAGTTGTACGGTGATGATGCCAGTTTCGGCACCAGAGATGAGGGCTTGTTCGAGAATGCTTTGCATGTTGAGTGCTTCGTCTTGCGAAACAGGAACGGTTTGTTCTGGGTAATCGGGTCCGCCAGCCGAGATAGCACAAGCCATAGAGGCAAGCACAAGTGATACGATAAAAATAGTGAAGGTTAAATTTTGTTTTTTCATTTTTCTCTTTCTTTTCGTAAACGTCCCGCAGGTATGATGAATTAGGTTTTGTGATAAAACCTGCGGGACGATTTTAATTTTAGCGGAGTAATTATAGCATGAGCGATTCTCAAGCAAATTTAGAAACAGATTTGAGTCTTTCGGCAAAGATTGAGGCGATGTTGTTTGTTTCAGCCGAGCCTGTGGCGGTTAATCAATTAGCACAAGCATTAGATGTGACAACTTCTGTGGTGGAGCGTGGACTTAAAGAACTAGACGATTCATTACGGACGCGCGGCTTGCGTTTACAGCGGAATGCGGGTCGTGTGCAATTGACAACTGCGGCGGAATTGGCTGGCTTGGTGGAAACATTTTTGGGTCTTGAAGCAGTGACTCATTTGAGTCGCGCGGCGTTAGAGACGTTAGCGATTATTGCATATCAACAACCTGTGACTCGTCCGCAAGTGGATTCGATTCGTGGAGTCAATAGCGATGCGATGATGAAAAGTTTGTTGAGCAAAGGGCTGATTCAAGAATCAGGCAGAGCCGAAGGACCTGGCAGACCGATTTTATATTCCACTACGCCAGAATTTTTACAGCATTTCGGTTTGAATTCAATTATCGAGTTGCCTCCGCTGGCTACACCTGTTGAAACAGAGCCAGAAGCGACCGAATTGTTGAAGGGGTAATTAGGTGAATAGTGAATAGGGAATAGTGAGTAGAAAGTAGTGAGTGGAAAGTGGATTGATAAAAGAAGTAAAAGTAAAAGTAAAAGGTTAAAACCTTAACACAAATGACGCGAAAAAAATTGGTGAAATCCGCGTAATTTGTGGCAAAGATTTTGAAAGGTTGATTGAATGCAAGAGAGATTACAAAAGTTGTTAGTACAAGCGGGTTATGGTTCACGCCGTGCTTGTGAAGAATTTATTATTGAGGGGCGCGTGTTCGTGAATGGCAAAAAAGCGGAACTTGGTCAAAAAGCGGATTTGGCTGTAGATAAAGTCACCATTGATGGGAAAGCCTTAGCCAAGAAAGAAGCGTTGACTTATATCGCTTTGTATAAACCGCGCAATGTTTTGTCTGCGTCCGAAGGGCAAGATGATAGACAAATTGTGCGTGAATTGATTCCTGTGCAGGGGCATTTGTATCCCGTCGGTCGTTTGGATTATGACTCGGAAGGGTTAATCCTAATGACGAACGATGGCGATTTGACAAATAAATTAACACATCCGCGTTTTGGACATGAAAAAGAATATCGGGTCTTAGTTGCACGCCGACCTGACGAAGACCAACTCAACGCATGGCGCAGAGGTGTTGTGTTGGAAGATGGCGATAAGACTCAACCAGCGGATGTCAAATTTTTATCCACCTCTGGCAAAGGCGCATGGATTCGGGTGGTGATGGGTGAAGGCAAGAAACGTCAAATCCGTGAGATTGGAAAGTTATTGGGTTTACCTGTTGTTAGAATCATCCGCCTCAGAATTGGGACGTTGAGACTTGATAACTTAAAACCTCGGCAGTGGCGATACCTGACAGAAGATGAAGTTGCAGACTTAAAAGGCGAAAAAGGAAAAATGATTGCGAAAGTTCGTCCGAAACGCCGTCATCCAACGGATTTGCCCAAGCGTGCTCCGAAAGAAAAAACGAAGTTTGGAGAAAATCAAAAGCCGAGTACGAAGAGTAGAAAGTGGAAAGTGGAAAGATAAAAGTAATCAGTTTTCAGTAATCAGTATTTTTACTCGTCCTCTAAATCTATGCGCGAGCATTTCAGTTGGAGTTCTGAAAACTTTTGAAACTCTTTTTTGAGTTGTGGGTTTCCAACTAATTTATTTTTTTCATAACCCGAATTTTCTAGCCACTCAATAAATTTTCTGATATATGGAAAATTCGCATCAGATTTATGTCCTTGCGTTTGATGAATAATTGGCTTTAATTCTTTAGGAAGTTTAATAGGTTTACCTCCAAAGTAATAAAAGTTTTTTGATAAAAGTGCAAATTCCCCACTCAAATCTGTATTTCTATTTTCTTCTGTGTGAACACTCCACCTTAATTTAGGAAAAGGCTCAGATGAATAATCATAAATACAATCTCCCACATGCAAACGATAATCCCTACTTCTTTTGTTAGGTATTTTGTTGGGTAGAAATTCTTTACAGAAATTATCATAATCTTCGAGTGACATTTTTTCTGTAACTTGCATGGCATATACCACACAGTCAGAAATATCTTTATCTGGTGAATTTTTAGAACCTAATCCAACTATCCAATCTCTAATATTGGCTGTTCTACGAATTGCAGGCTTACAAATGACAAGAGTACAAATTCCCCAAAATGGATTAGGTGCCGCACCACTGTCATGTTTTACACAATAAGAATAGAGTTTCAAAATAATATCCCGTAATTATTTTACTGAATAGACTTCCAAAGTTATTAACAAATTGAAAATCTATTCAGTAACTTCTATCTCGCAACTTATTTACTGATAGCTGATTACCGATTACCGTTCACTGAATTTCCTCATCACTCTCGCCAAATGCTTTGAATGTTGCGGATACAAATCGAGTCTAATATTTTCATTGGGGGCATGAGCTTTCGTGTCAGGGTAGCCTAAGCCCATCGTCACAACGGGCAAGCCGAGGTCATGTACGAATGGATAACTTGGACCAGAGCCACCAATCATGGGTACAACTTCCATAGGTGCATCATAAACATCTTCAGCAGTATCCAAAACAATTTTTACAAACGGGTCGTCAGGGTCTGTGCGTGCGGCGGGTTCACCACCGAGGAAATTAATTTCTACATCGCTGAAACCTTCAGCATCTAAATGGGCTCGAAGTTTCTTGACAATATCTTCTGGCTTTTGATTCATCACCAAACGAAAATCAACTTTGGCAGATGCAAAAGCAGGTTGCACTGTTTTTGAACCAGGTCCTTGATAACCACTGGTGATGCCACAAATGGTACATGTGGGAACAAACACTTCTTCCATTTTCAAATCCACGCCGCCCTTTAAACCTTTGATAAATTCTTTCACACCAAATTGTTTTTTATATACATCTTCCACATCAGGTAGTTTTGCCATCAACTCGCGGTCTCGTTCAGTGGGTTGAATCACATCATCATAAAAACCTGGGATGCGAATTTTTTCATCTGGACCTTTGAGGCTATTTAATGCCCAAGTTAATCTCCATGCGGCATTGGGGAAAATACTTCCACCTAAACCAGAATGAACATCAATGCCTAAAGATGTAACCGAAAGTTCAACATAACAAATCCCGCGCAAGCCAAGATATTGCATTGGCTTATCACGATGGTCAACACCACCGAATTCCCAAATACAAGCATCTGCTTTTAACAAGTCTAAGTTTTGGGTAATGAAATCATGCAAATGCACACTTGATGTTTCTTCTTCGCCTTCAATAATAAATTTGATATTACAAGGCAATTCGCCTTCTTCGGATAAAAACGCATCAATCGCTAACAGGCGAGAGGTGAGGTGGCTTTTATCATCACTGACTCCACGCCCATACATTTTTCCGTCACGAATTTCTGGTTTGAATGGCGGGCTATCCCATAATTCCAAAGGTTCGGGCGGTTGCACATCATAATGATTGTAGATAAGAATCGTTTTATCGCTTTTGCCTTTTCGTTCCCCAAACACAACAGGTGCACCATCTGTTTCCATCACTTGAGATTTGAATCCGCGCTTCTCTAACATCTCTTTGACGAGTTGAGCGCATTCTTTGAGTCCGATTCCTTGCGCGCTGATACTTGGTTGCTCAACGTAAACTTTTAACTCCTCCAAACTTTTGTTTAAGTTCTTATCTATGTATGCATCTATTTTGTCGTAACTTGTCATTTTGTTGCTCCTCGTTATTTTTTTTGACCGCAGACCGCGGACGGAAGACCACGTAAAACGGTCTGCGGTCTGTCGTCTGCCGTCTATCTAATCATAAAAACTTGCAATCCAATCAATTGAGTAATAGCCAGCATACGCAAACATCGCCATCTTAATCGTCTGCCCGACCCAGCAAGCGAGTAGAAATTGCCATAATGGAATCTTTGCAATCCCTGCCGCAATGCCAGCAATATCAAAGAATGGATTTGGAATTGCGGATAAAACCAAAATCACCCACGCGCCGTATTTTTTAATCCATGGCATCAGACGGTTATATACATTTGTGTTTTCAACAACTGCTTGACCACTAAAGCCTGCTAAATAACCAGTGATTTCGCCAATCGCGCCGCCAATCCCTGCTGATAATGCCACACCTAATGGATTAAACACACTTCCCATTGCAAACACAACCGCCACGCCCGGCGCAGGCAAAATCACAGTTGCATTGGCTAGCATCATGATTAAGAAAATGCCGAAGTATCCATATTGTGTAAACTCTTCGACCCTATCTCGAATGCTATAAATATAGACGGTGATTCCAATCACAGCCAAAACCGCCACAATCCGCAATAGATTTGTGGTGATTGAAGTTTTAGGTTTTTCGTTTTCAGGTTGGAAAGTTTGAATGTTTGCAGGTTTAGAGTTTTCTTTAACTTGTTTCTCGTTACTCTTTAACTTTTGAACCTTTGAACTTTTCAACTTTCCAAGTTTTGAACCTTTACCCTTCGACCTACGACCTTTAACTTCTTTAACTTTCTTCAATCTTAATCCCAATAATCTTTACAGCAGGCGCATTGACGTTACTTGGGTCACGCGGTGGAATAGACATCAACACATCTTCACCTTCCACAACTTGACCGAACACTGTATGCTTTCCATCTAAATGTGGAGTTGGACCATGTGTAATAAAGAATTGTGAACCATTGGTGAAAGGTCCAGCATTCGCCATAGATAAGATTCCGCGTTTATCATGTTTCAAACTTGAATCAAATTCATCCTGAAATTTATAGCCAGGTCCACCACGTCCTGTACCAGTTGGGTCACCACCTTGTGCCATGAAATTTGCAATCACACGATGAAAAATCACACCGTCGTAATATCCTTCGCGTGAAAGAAATACAAAGTTATTCACAGTTACAGGTGTTTTATCTGCAAACAATTCAATTACCATTGTGCCGTTATCTGTTTCCATGTGGGCTTTATATTTTTTGCTTGGGTCAATCTGCATTGCGGGGGGGGTTGTCCATTGTTTTGGCATTTCTTTTTTCTCCTTGAGTTTTATTTTTAAGGGTGCGTCGCGCTTTTAGAATTTACATTTATCTTGCTATCAGAAGCGCGACGCACTCCGGTATCACTTAAGCAAAGTTTCTATCCTTGCCACAACCATATCTAACGCGGCAATATTATGTCCGCCTTCGGGAATAATCACATCCGCATAGCGTTTGGATGGTTCTACGAATTCCAAGTGCATCGGTCTCACGGTTGCCATGTATTGTTGAATCACATATTCTGTGGTTCTACTTCGTTCAGTTATATCACGGTGCAAACGCCTAATTAAGCGAATATCGGCATCGGTATCCACAAAAATTTTTACATCAAACAATTTTCGCAATTCGGGTTCTACAAAAATCAAAATCCCCTCAACAATGATGACATTTTTTGGTTCAACAACAAATGTTTCGCCAGTGCGGCTGTCGGTGGCAAAATCATATATCGGTACAGAAACAGGCTGAAAGTCCAACAAAGAGGCGATGTGTTTAATCAGCAATTCATTATCTAAAGAATCAGGATGGTCAAAATTTATCTCGGTTCGTCGCGCGGGAGGTAATCCAGTTAAATCTTTGTAATACGAATCATGTTGAAGATACGCAATTTTGTCCGCGCCGACTCGTTTCAAAATTTCTTGTGCCACTGTGGTTTTCCCAGACCCTGACCCGCCTGCAATGCCGATGACTAGTGGAATTTTTTGCATCATATTTTTTGATTATAAACCACGCTTCAATACTTGACTTCAAATTGGTCGCTGAACTTGAAAATTTATTTTATCCGCCATAATGGTATAATTATTCTGTTAGCAACGAATCTATTCTTAGGAGCCTGTTTTGGCCTTCAACCCTATAAATTGGCTGTTAGGCCTTTTTTCTCTCGATATCGCCATAGACCTTGGCACTGCCAACACATTGGTGCATGTGCGTGGCAAGGGGATTGTTATTAACGAACCTTCATGGGTTACGGTTGATAAAAAACTGCGCCAACCCCTCGCTATTGGACTCGAAGCCAAAGAAATGGTCGGGCGTACGCCTGCCAATGTTGTTGTTGTTCGCCCAATTCGGGATGGTGTCATTGCCGAATTTGATGTGACGCGCGTGATGTTGGAATATTTCATCGGCAAAGTGCATGAGCAAAGTGTGGTGCCTTTGCCACGTCCGCGTGTGATTATTGGTTTACCCACTGGCGTAACCGAAGTTGAAAAACGTGCTGTTTATGATGCTGTTATGGCATCTGGTGCGCGTCAAGCCATGCTAATTGAAGAGCCTATTGCCGCCGCACTTGGGGCAGGTTTGCCAATTGCAGAAATTCGTGGCTCTATGGTTGTGGATATTGGCGGCGGAACAACTGAAGTGGCTGTTATGTCTATGAGTGGTGTGGTGGCTTCGCGTTCTTTGCGCGTGGCTGGTGATGAATTAGATACAGATATTATTCAATATCTTCGTAACAAATATAATTTGTTGATTGGTCAAGGTGTGGCGGAACAAATCAAATGGCAAATTGGTTCAGCGTATCCGCTTCAACCTGAAAAAACAATGGAAGTGCGTGGACGAAATTTAGTGACAGGTTTGCCCGAAACTATCGAAGTCTCTTCGGTTGAAATTCGCGAAGCCTTATCTGGCTCAGTGCAAGTGATTATTGATACTGTCCGCGATGCGTTAGATGAAATTCCGCCCGAAATCGTTTCAGATTTAATGGATATTGGCATTTGTTTAGCAGGTGGTGGTGCATTATTACAAGGTTTAGCAGAACGCCTAACCGATGAATTGAAATTAAGAGTCTGGGTAGCAGAGGACCCGCTCACCTGTGTAGCCAGAGGCGCGGCAGTCGTCTATGAAGATTTTGATAATCTTTCTCGCTTCCTTGTTGGCTTAGAGCGTGGTAGCACACGGCATGTTGGATAAAGAATAAGAAAGACCAAATAGGTTTTCGCGAAGCGTACCTGTCAGGTCTGATAATAAAAATGAATTCCCGTTCTTTACAGACAACAATTATATTTTTAGTAGTGGGTGGTATTCTTGCGCTCGCGCTCGGCGGATTTTTTGGCGTTGCTTCCAATCGTTTTAGTGCCATATTTATAAATTTACAAACATGGATTTTCACCCGTTATCAAGGCTTTCAAGATTTAGTCACCGCGCCAGGCGATATTGTGGCGTTACGTCAGGAAAATGCAAATCTCAAAGCGCAAGTTTCTCAACTGCAAGCGCAATTAATTGAAATGCAACAACGCGTTAATGAAACAGAAATTCTGGCGGCACTGGTAGATTTTTCTCGCTCAAATCCTGAGAGTACATATAAAGCCGCTTCTGTCATTGGGCGCGACCCAAGCCCATTTTTGCATTACATCATTATCAATCGTGGCTCAAACGATAATATTCGACGTGGGATGCCCGTCGTAACAAATCAGGGTTTGGTTGGCAGAATAGATGCAGTCATTGCCGATGCCGCTCGCGTGCAACTAATCACCGACCCCGCTTCAAGCGTCAATGTGTATTTACAAAACGCCGATACCTCTGCCGTTTTATACGGCTCAGTGACTGGCGACATTTCACTAGACTTAATTTCACAAAATGTAAAAGTGGAACCTGGCGATTTAATTTTGACTTCTGGCTTAGGTGGCGGATACCCAGCCGACTTAATCATTGGGCAAGTTGTCACGCTTCGGACTTTGGAATTCGAGTTGTTTCAACAAGCGACAGTTCAACCTGCTGTGGATTTTTCACGGCTTGAAATTGTGCTGGTCATTACCAACTTCCGCCCTGTGGATATTACACCGCTTGAGCCAGTTTCCCCTTAATCAACATTCATAATCCCTTAATGCTTTGTGGTAAAAATAATTTAGTATTATGCGAAACATCATAGCATTCCCATTGCTTGGGCTGGCAGTGATTTTGCAATCTTCACTCGTCAGCGAAATTCATTTGCTTCAAGGCTATGCCGATTTGCCCATGTTAATCATTGCGGCGTGGGCATTGCAAGAGCGTGTTGAGTCTGCTTGGCATTGGGCGGCAGTGGCTTGTTTGTTTACAGGCTTTACCTCTAGCCTGCCATGGATTGTTTATGTGATTGGATACATCGGCATTGTATATATTGCCCGTATTCTACAAAGGCGAGTTTGGCAAGCCCCTTTGCTAGCAATGTTTAGCGTCATATTTACTGGCACATTATTTATGCACTTATTATCATTTGGAGTGCTAACACTTCTTGGAACTGCTTTACCTATTTCTGATGTTGCTACATTAATTACTTTGCCTGCTCTATTGTTAAATATGTTATTTTCTATTCCTGTTTACACGTTAATGCGCGACCTTTCTTATTGGGTATACCCAGCCGAGGTGATGGAATGAGCACTCGTTCAGATAGACCTGTGAGATTTGAAACATGGCGACTCGCCGTTATTTACATAGTTGTGCTGTTTGCTTTTACAGCACTGTTATTGAGATTAATTAATTTACAAATCTTTCAAAATGCCGATTTTTCTGCCCGTGCTGTTGACAATTACACGAATGACATCAGCATTCCTGCGCCACGCGGCATTATCTATGACCGTTATGGTTATATCCTTGCGCGGAATGCGGCTTCATATAACATTATCATCACACCGGCTAGTTTGCCTGTTGATGATTCAGATATTCAACGAATCTATCGCGAACTTTCGGCATTGATTAATGTGCCAGTAGGTGGACCCGTCACAACTGAATCACTAGAAGAAGCAAAATTATTTGGTGTGTGTGTGCCAGGACCGGGCATTGCTCAATTGGTAGCCCTGCAAGACACCCTTGCGCCATACAGCCCGGTGCGCGTTGCTTGTAATGTTTCAGAAGAAATTGCCCGGGTGGTAGAAGAAAAATCCATGGACTGGCCAGGAGTCGAAGTCGAGATTGAAGCGGTGCGTGAATATCCAACAGGTGAATTGACAGCACATCTCATCGGCTTTTTAGGACCCATCCCTGCATCTCAAGAAGCAGAACTCCGCGCACAAGGTTTTATTCCAAATCGAGACAAGATTGGTTATTCTGGTGTAGAAGCGTCTTTGCAAGATATTTTGGCTGGAAGAAATGGTTTGCGTGTGGTGCAAGTGGATGTGGCAGGGCAAGAGATTCGTAATTTAGAACCGCCCATTGCGCCATCACCGGGTAACAATGTGTATTTGACAATTGACACACGTTTACAAGCCGCCGCGCAAGCCACTTTGTTAGAAGAGATTCGTTTTTGGAATACATATTTTGGAGCAGTAAGAATTTCAAGCGGTGTGATTATTGCCATGAACCCGAAGACAGGTGAAATTTTGGCAATGGTTTCATACCCGGGGTATGAAAATAATCGTTTGTCTCGAATCATTCCTGCTTACTATTATGAACAGTTAAGTCAAGACCCGCGCAAACCTTTATTGAATAATGCTATTTCAGCAGAATACCCACCTGGTTCTACATTTAAGTTATCCACTGCAACGGGTGCGTTCAATGAAGGTGTAATTGATTTGAATACCATTGTGCAAACGCCAGGTCAATTGTTATTGTGTGAACGCTTCAACCCGAATGATGTTTGTACCGATGCTAACACCCGCCCGTTCGTTGATTACATTTTTGACCAAAACCCAGCAGGCTTTGGTAGTTTACGCTTTTTACAATGTATTGCTTATTCGAGTAATGTTTGCTTTTATAAACTCGGCGGTGGCTACGAAGATGAAATTCCACAAGGGTTGGGTGTTGAGCGTCTTCGTCAATATGCGCGTGCATTAGGATATGATGAACCATCAGGGATTCAATTATTAGGTGAACAAGATGGCTTGATTCCAGACCCACAATGGAAACGCATCAACACGGGGGAAAACTGGTCAACGGGCGACACCTATATTGCTAGCGTGGGGCAGGGATATGTTCTCTCAACGCCGTTGCAAGTTTTGATGTCTGGTACAGTGATTGCAAACAACGGCATTTTGATGCAACCGACTGTCGTCCGCCAAGTGACTGATGGTGATGGCAATGTGATTCCATATTGGTTTAATCCAACAGACTTCACAGTGACACAATTTGAAACACCGGGTAGTTATCAAATTTCGCCATTTACCCCAAACGTCAAATGGGATGTAACAGTCACACCTTTAATTCAAGGTTATTCATGTGACGGTCCATACTGTACTTTGACAGACGACTTAAAAATTATTCAACCAGAAGCAATCCAAGCAGTTCGTCAAGGAACACGGCTGGCAGTCACAGATACGAATTTCGGTACATTGAATAGATTGTTTAGGAATTATCCAATTGCTGTAGCAGGCAAAACTGGTACAGCAGAATATTGTGATGATGTAGCCCGTGAAGCCAATCGTTGTGCATTTGGTGCTTGGCCCACACACTCATGGACGTTGGCGTATGCGCCTTATGATGACCCTGAAATTGCAGTTGTAGCATTTGCATACAATGGTGGTGAAGGTGCTAGTGTGGCAGGTCCGATGGTGGCGCGTATGATTAAGGCATATTTTGAAATCAAAGCGGCAGATTTGGCGGCGGGGATAAATCCGTAAAATTTCCCTCTCCCAATTTGGGAGAGGGTTAGGGTGAGGGTTCAGGTATAATTCAAAACGAATGAATACTATGGAACAAGTCACATCCATTGTTCAAATCAAAGGAATTAGAGACGGTCTACTAGCGACATTTTCTGATGCCGCATGGGAAGACCAACATATTGCATTAATCACAACGATTAATGAAAAGCCTGCTTTTTTTCAAGGCGCACGCTTAGCAATTGACGTTGGCAATCAAGTGCTGAAGGTAAATGATTTGGTCGAATTGCGAGACCAACTATCAGAAAGAAACGTGGCGTTGTGGGCAGTCATCAGCGAGTCGCCGACCACAGAACAAACATCACAATTGCTTGGGCTTGCTACAAGAATATCCAAACCTCGCCCAGAAGAACAAAGGCAGTTCACTGATACAATCAGCAGTGAAGATACAGCCTTATTCATTTATAAAACCATTCGCTCTGGCACACGCATTGAATACCCAGGCAATGTTGTGATTGTTGGTGATGTAAACCCCGGTGCCGAAGTAATTGCCGAAGGAAATGTTGTTGTTTGGGGCAGAGTGCGCGGCGTGATTCATGCTGGCGTAAAAGGAAATCGCAATGCTTTTATTTGCGCGTTAGATTTATCAGCCAATCAATTACGCATTGCCGATGAAGTTTCTGCCATGCTCAAACCGCAAAAAGACCCACAGCCAGAAATTGCAAGCATCAATGAAGAAGGCAAGTTGCAAGCAGAATTGTGGAATATAGGTTAACGGACGTAGGTCATGCTTGTAGCGTGAC